>JAYVZC010000373.1:0-7366 GCA_043783695.1 Bacteroidota bacterium | reverse complement strand
CATCATTAAATACAAAATATTTTTAGGATCAGCTTTTAATTTCTCTGTAAAAAAAACATCGGCAAAAAATGGAACTTCTTTTACTTCGTAAGCCGTTTCTTTTGTATAAGCTTGTGCTTCGGTAGCATAAGTAATTCCCGTTAAAATATTCTCTTTTAAGTCAAACAATCTCACCATAAAATTGGAACGGTTCAATTCACTCTTTCCAACCTGAACCAAAATGCGATTGTACCCTTTATTTAATTTTACTTTATATCCATATACATCTAAATCGGTATTTTGTTCTTCAACAATGGAGCTTACCAATTTATCGTTCAACCAAATTTTTATTGCACCCGAAGCACCAGCACGCAAAATAACTTCTTGGTCACTCGGGCTGTTTACAAAAGACTGAGCATAACAAACCGCATCGTCACTATTAAAATTGTAAGCGAAATCAAACCATCTATCGTTACGAATGTATTTTACATTGAACCATTTTACTTCAGCACCAACATTGTTTTTAAAAACTGCTGAAGCTGTTGGGTTTCCTAAAACACCAAAATCTTTATTAAATCCACTTCCTGAAACATTTTCAAACTGACCGACTGTCTGACAAAATTGAACAATGTCAATTTTATTAAAATTTTCTTTTGATAATTTAAAATCGTTGCTCTTTTGGTAATGATATCCAAGCATTGAATATGCAAGTGATTGCATACAAGCATTTGCTTTAGGATCAGTAGCAACCAATTTTAAAAAGGCTACTTGTTCTTTACTTTTTTTATTATAATCACTATTGACACAAGTGGTTGTCCACAATGCAAATGTATATGGATAAGGGTTTTCAGAGGCTTTGTAAAACTCCATAAAATAATTTAGAGCCAGGTCTGCATTTCCATTATCTCTGCTAATAATTGATAAAGCTAAATTTGCTTCTGCTTTACTTGCAGGTTCTTTTGCCGCTTGTTTAAAAAGGTTAACTGCTTCTGTGCGATTATTTGAAGTAAATGCTTCCCATGCTTTTTTTAAATCATCGCTTGTAGTTGCATTTGTTTTTGTGCTTAAACACAAAATCAGCAAAAGAAAAATTGTTTTTACGTTTTTCATAGATGTAGAATTTTGTTACAAAATAGGAAAAATAATAGTTTCAGTAAAAAATATAACAGGAAAAATCATTTTTTATTTTAATTTTTTATTCTTTTTATGCCGGTCTTTATCGCGCTTGGTTTTTTTATCGATATTTTTTTCGAATGCCTTGCTAAGATCAATACCTGTTTGGTTTGCCAGACAAATTAATACAAACAGAACATCTGCTAATTCATCAGAAAGTTCTTTCCCCTTATCCTTTTTCTTGAAAGATTGTTCGCCATATTTCCGGGAAATAATTCTCGCTACTTCTCCAACTTCTTCGGTAAGAATAGCCATATTGGTAAGCTCCGAAAAATAACGAACGCCATAGATTTTAATCCATTCATCTACTTTCTGTTGTGCTCCTTTTATAGTTAACTCGTTCATTGGTTCACTCGTTTATTAACCTGCCTGCCAGCAGGTCTGCTGTGTTTATTTCAATCAAATTAGTCAGCCCTTCATGAGAAGATTGCTTCGTACCTCAGAATGACGCTATTAATAAATTTCTATGCCAAATCCCGACCGTCATCCTGAGCGTAGTCGAAGGAAAAGGAATGGAATGCATGTTTAATAATAAAAAAAGGCAACTCAAAAAATTTGAATTGCCTTTTTATAATCATTTGGAAATTATTATTCTTGAACTACTTCAAAAGTAACAATTCCGACTACTTCTTTATGGAAACGAACATCAGCAGTATAAGTTCCAACGGTTTTAACATCGTCACTCATCGTGATATTTTTACGATCCACATCGTAGCCTAATTTTTTCAATGCATCAGCTAATTGAACCGAAGTAACTGAACCGAAAATTTTTCCGGACTCACCTACTTTAGCTCCTACTTTTACAACTAAATCTTTCAATTTAGCAGCAGAAGTTTCAGCAGCAGCTTTCACTTTTTGTTCTTTGAAAGCACGTTGTTTAACTGTTTCTGTCAACATCTTTTTAGATGCTACGGTTGCCATTTGTGCAAGGTTTTTAGGAAGTAAAAAATTTCTTCCGTAACCAGGTTTTACATTTACAACGTCATCCTTGTATCCAAGGTTCTTAACGTCTTGTTTTAAAATTACTTCCATTTTGAAATTTCGTTAATTGTTATTTGTTATTTGTTAATTGTAAGGGTTGGTTACATTTTTTAGTAACCACTAACCTTTAACTATTAACTTTTATTTCATCATATCAGCAACATAAGGCAATAAAGCTAAGTGACGAGCACGCTTAACTGCTTTAGAAACTTTACGTTGATATTTAACTGATGTGCCTGTTAATCTGCGAGGTAAAATTTTACCTTGCTCATTGATGAACTTCAATAAAAATTGAGGGTCTTTGTAATCGATATACTTAATACCGCTTTTTTTAAAGCGACAGTATTTCTTTTTCTTAACATCCACTGTTGGTGGAGCAAGATATCTGATTTCTGAATTGTCTGCCATTTTTTTAAATGTTTTAGATGAATGAATTAAGCAACTACTGCTTTTGCTTTGTTTCTACTTTTTAAGCTGTATGCAACTGCATGCTTATCAAGTGCAACTGTTAAGAAACGCAATAAACGCTCATCACGTTTGTAAGCAACTTCCAGTTCAGCAACAAATGTAGGTGGAGCTTGAAATTCAAACAAATGGTAGAAACCAGTTGTTTTTTTTTGAATAGGATATTGCAATTTACGCAATCCCCAAGCATTTTCGGTTACAATTTTGCAACCATTGTCTGTAAGTAACTTTTTGTACTTACTTACCGTCTCCTTTGCCTGTTCATCAGACAAAACGGGAGTCATAATGAAGACGGTTTCATAATGTTTTAGCATTGTTTTGTAATTTAATTGGTTAATAAATAATTCGCCTTTTTTCTAAAAGGGACGCAAAGATACGAAAATATTTCAAATTTCAGATGACAAATTCCAGATTATTACACATTGTTCGCATCTGCTTATTAAAAGCTGATTTTCAGGTACTTAATCGATTTTAATTCTAAAAAATTAAAAAAAATAATTATTCCTTTAATTTTTCCATAAAAATCCGTCCCATTTTCAAATTTCCAAATTATTTTAATTTATCAACCAAAACACGACTTTTAAATAGCGAGGCATACTCGCCATCGTGAGTGAAACCTCGCGACAATTTTATTAACTAAAAAACGACTTTTAAACAATTTACAATTTTATGGTAATCAATGTTACATTTGTGAAAGAAAATTATGGAAAATTTTATTGTATCGGCTCGTAAGTATCGTCCGGCAACATTTAACACTGTTGTAGGGCAATCACATATTACCAACACTCTTAAAAATGCCATTAAAACAGGGCATTTAGCACAAGCATTTTTATTTTGTGGTCCGCGTGGTGTTGGAAAAACAACCTGCGCACGTATTCTTGCAAAAACAATTAATTGCACCAACAAAACTGCTGATACAGAAGCTTGTGATAAATGTGAATCCTGCGAATCGTTCAACAGTGGATCATCTCTCAACGTTTTTGAATTGGATGCTGCATCCAATAATTCTGTGGATGATATTCGGACTTTAATTGAACAAGTTCGGTATGCTCCGCAACTAGGTGCTTTCAAGGTATATGTTATTGATGAGGTTCACATGCTTTCTGCATCCGCTTTTAATGCTTTTTTAAAGACATTAGAAGAGCCACCGAAACATGCTATTTTTATTTTAGCAACTACCGAAAAACATAAAATAATTCCTACCATTTTATCCCGTTGTCAGATCTTTGATTTCAACAGAATTCAGATAGAAGATATTGCCAATCATTTAGCATTTATTGCAAACAGCGAAAACATTACTGCCGAAAAAGATGCATTGCACATCATCGCTCAAAAGGCTGATGGAGCCTTGCGTGACGCCTGTTCCATTTTTGATCAGATTGTAAGTTTTGCGGGGAATAATGTTACTTACAAAGCTGTAATCGACAATTTAAATATTTTAGATTACGATTATTATTTTAAAGTAACGGATGCCATTTTAACTGAAAATATTTCTAGTGCATTGTTACTTTTTAATGAGATTTTAAACAATGGTTTTGATGGCCATAATTTTGTTGCTGGAATGGGTGATCATTTTAGAAATCTTTTAGTAGGAAAAGACCCTGAAACAATTCAATTGCTTGAAGTGGGAAGCAACATTAGAGACAAATACAAAGAGCAATCTACAAAATGTTCATTACCTATTTTAGTTCGAGGATTGACCATTTTAAACAAAACAGATATCAATTACAAATCCAGTAAAAATCAGCGACTCCAAGTAGAGCTTGCTCTTATGCAGCTTTGTTCACTCAGTTCTATTGGAATTGAGACTGAAAAAAAAAATGACATACGCCTCCCAGTAAAATCTGCGACTGCTAAAACTCTTACCAATACAAACACTTCGGCACCAGTAGAAAAAGCAAAAGGAGAACAAATTACTTCTTCACAACCTCTTCAAAAAGCTGCACAGGTTGCCGAAACTGCAACCAGTATAAAAAAACCAATCATTAAAACATCCACTCCCTCTATAAATCAACACCTGAATACCGAAAAAAAAACGGAGAAAATAAATGAAGAAAAAGTAGAGCAAATCAATTCTTCCCAACCTAAAAATAATTTTACTCAACAACAATTGGAAAGCGTTTGGGAAAGATATGCCAACGACTTGAAAGAAAAAGGCAAAACAAATTTGTCAACCAATTTGCTGAATAAAAAACCTGTTTTGACGGAGGGCTCTATCATTGAATTTACAATAAACAACAAAGCGATTGAAGAAACCATAAATGAGGACAAACTCAATTTTTTAGGTTTTTTGAGAAAAGAGTTAAGTAACTATTCCATCCAACTTAATCTTATACTAATTGCTGCTGACGATAAAACCACTCTTTATACCGCCACCGACCGCTACAAAAGGCTTGCAGAAAAAAACCCCGCCATCAATAAATTTCGTCAAAAATTCGATTTAGATATTCAATTTTAAGATAGTTGTCTATTTATTGCTCAACATTCACTTTCTAATGCAACCTTTTAATAAGTAATTACATCATACTAATATAATATATTGATGGCCATGAAAAAAATTCTTTTATTAACGATAATTTTGAGTTTGCAGATTAAATATGTTTCTGCTCAACAATCACTTTCAAAAGAGAAAGTTGAAGAATTAACCGCTTTAAGCAAAAAAATAGAAGGGACTTATCAGGTTCAAATTATTAATTCCCGTGAAATGGCCTCTATTCCAATTGAATTGATGCAAATAATTGAGGATAAAAGGCAAGACATTGATACGGTTTACTTTCCTATAAAAACTAATATTCAATTGATGATTTTACCTAAAAAGCTAATTCTCAGACCTGATTTTCAAAAAATAGAGCAAATTAAACACATTAATAAAGCACAATAAACCATGAATATTATACATAAAACAGCTTTAAGTATTCTTGCTTTTATACTATTGGGACAAGTAAATACTATTTCTGCTCAATCAACAAACTGTGCAACAGCAACTTCTGTTACTTTAACTAGTGGAAGTGCTTGTGTGAGTGGGACTACTGTGGGTGCTGTATCGGACAATACTTTTTATGGTACCTGTAATCCTAGCCCTACAACAGTAAATGAAGTTTGGTACACCTACGTGACAAACGGTTCTATTAATAATTTTACTATTACTCCAGGAACTCTTACCAATGCAGAATTTATTTTATATACTGGGGGCTGTCCTACAACTCCTGGGGCTATATTACAAACCTGTGCTACTGCATCTGGGAGTGGTGTTTTAACTACAACTTGGGGCTTACCTGCAGGTATTCAGGTTTGGATAGGAATTGCTTCTGTAGCTGGAACACAAGGTACTTTTCAATTATGTATTACATCCAATCCTCCCTTGCCTAATCCTGGAAATACTTGTGCCCTTGCCATTCCTTTATGCAACATGAACCCATATACATTAAACCCAATGGCCGTTAATTCATCGGGTCAAACACCTGCTTGCTTTTTGAACCCTGCTCAACGCGATGTATGGTTTAAGTTTACTGTAACCCAAGCAGGAATGTTAGCATGGAGAGCCACGCCAAATGTTGCTGCTACTGAATTTGACTGGGCTTTATGGGATATAACTGCTGGATGTCCGGGTACTGTTGTATGTTGTAATTATAATTATGCTGGTGGTTCGACCAATGGTTTTGGAATGCAGACAATTACTAACAGTCAGCCTTGCGGGACAAATGGATTTGCTGCTTCTCCAAATGCAGAATACAGTCCTCCGGCTTCAGTTGTTTGCGGAAGAACCTATGCCATTCAAATTTCAAATTATAGTAACACTTCAAACGGATTTACACTTACTTTCCCTGGAAGCACCTGTTTAATCTCATCGAATGCCGTTTTTACTGCAACTCCTAGTTTTTTATGTGGTGCCTCTCTCACTCCTGTTTTTAATAATACCTCCACAGGAACCTGTCCTGGTGAAGTATGGAACTATGGTGATGGATCGCCAACATATACAGGAATTTCTCCTGCTCACACTTATAATACACCAGGAACTTATGCGATAACTGCAACTATTGCTGGCTCGTGCCCTTCAACAGTTACTCATTATGTTCAGTTGTTAGGACCACTAGCTGCAGCTACTACCTTTACTAATGCAAGTTGCCCTACCAGTTGTAATGGTACAGCTAGTGTTAGCAGTGTTACCGGTGGTGATGGAATTTATACTTATTCTTGGGCACCTGGTGGGCAAACAACATCATCTGTTACCGGATTATGTAATGGAACTTATACTGTTACAATATATAATGCTGCATGTGGAACTTCAATTATTAGAACAATAACAATTTCATCTAACCCCACTCCTGTTGCTACAGCAGAACCAAGCCTCACTTATTGTGCAGGTTCTCCTGTTCCTGCTAACTCATTTGCTAGTACTCCAGTAGGGGCAACATATACTTGGACTAACTCAAACACAGCTATTGGTTTAGCTGCAAGTGGAACGGGCAGTCTTCCTGCTTTTACGGCTACTAATCTTACTTCAGCCACTATTGTGTCTACAATATCTGTAACTCCTACACTAGCTGGTTGCCCTGGAACTCCTATCACATTTACAATTACTGTAAATCCTAGCCCTGTTGTGAATCCTATTAGTAATATTATAGTTTGTAATGGTGGTTCTGTTCCTGTTTCAGCATTTTCTAGTACCCCTGCCGGAGCTACTTATACTTGGACAAATTCCAATACAACAATTGGTTTGGCTGCTAGTGGCATCGGAAATACTCCGGTATTTACTGCTACAAATGCT
>JAYVZC010000372.1:0-3106 GCA_043783695.1 Bacteroidota bacterium | reverse complement strand
TCCGGACCATATTTCTCAATTGTTTCGAACGGGTCAACAGCATTGCCCAAACGCTTACTCATTTTTTGTCCGTTTTTATCTAATACCAAACCATTGCTCACAACATTTTTGAAAGCGACACCTGGATATTTTTTGTCATCTGCTTCTATACCATGTTTCTTCAGTTCCTCTTGAACTTCCTCTTTCAACATGCAACTAATTGCGTGAAGAGTAAAAAACCAACCTCTTGTTTGATCAACACCTTCTGCAATAAAATCAGCTGGATAATTTTTTGCAAACTCTTCAACATTTTCAAAAGGGAAATGCATCTGAGCAAATGGCATTGCTCCAGAATCAAACCAAACATCAATTAAATCAGGTTCGCGGAAAAGCTTTTTACCATTGCGTTCCAAAACAATATTATCTGCGTATGGTTTATGTAAATCGAATGTGTTATAATTTGCTTCAGTCATATCACCAGCCATAAATTTCGCAAGTGGATTTTCTGGCATTGCTTTTTTCGCAACAGCATTTTCAATTTCTTTTTTCAACTCTTCAACCGAGCCAATAATGATTTGCTCCGATTTATCTTCACTTGTCCAAATAGGAATTGGAATTCCCCAGAAACGTGAACGAGATAAATTCCAATCGTTCAAATTTTCCAACCAATTACCAAAACGGCCTGTACCGGTTGATTCAGGCTTCCAGTTGATGGTTTTATTCAAAGCGATCATCCGATCTTTGTAATCGGTAGTTTTGATGAACCAGGAATCCAAAGGATAATACAAAACAGGTTTATCGGTTCTCCAGCAATGCGGATAACTGTGTTCGTAGGTTTCTTTTTTGAAAAGTTTTCCTTCTTCCTGTAATTTTAAAACGATGCGTTCATCAACACTTAAATATGCTTTTAGTTCTTTAATTTTTCCAGCAGCTTCTAAAATTGTTTTCTGATTTTTAAATTCTGCTTCTTTTTCTGCATCTGTTAAATATGCTTCTTTCACATATTCTTCACCATACAAAAATGTTCCGTCTTTTACCTCCGGTAAAAATTTACCTCTTCTGTCGACTAGAGTTAATGAACCAATTTCATTGTCTTTTGCGACTTTAAAATCGTCCGCACCAAAGCTTGGCGCAATATGAACAATACCAGTTCCATCTTCAGTTGTAACGAAGGAACCAAGTACGACTTGTCCTGCTCTTTGCTTAAAAGGAACTTGTTGTCCTTGAAAATCTACATTTTCATTTGCTTTAAAAGGAAGCAACTGCTCATATTCTATCCCACCAAGCCATTCACCTTTAAATGTTTCAATTAGTTTCCAATTGCCGTATGGCTCTTTCGAATTAAATTCTTGCAAGTTGCCTGTAGCATCTAGTCCCGCCCCAAGCATTTGATCAACATCTTGCTCACCAATTTTCTTTGCATTAAATGTTTTAAAATATTTGTGTGCTAATTCTTTCGCAAGAATTACGTTCATTTGCTTTCCAGTAAATTGATTTTGAGTTTTAATTAATACATATTCTATATTCTTTCCAACAGCCAATGCTGTATTCGATGGCAATGTCCAAGGAGTGGTAGTCCATGCCAAGAAATAAATATCCTCTGCACTTTTATCGACCAAGTCCCAAAGATTGAAATCCTTTCCAGTATCACCATTCACCGCATAGACACTTCTACCATTTTTGTCTAATTTAAACATCACAGTTGCCGTTCTATCCTTCACATCTCTGTAACATCCAGGTTGATTTAATTCGTGCGATGACAACCCCGTTCCAGCAGCTGGAGAATACGGTTGAATGGTAAAGCCTTTGTAGATGGAACCTTTAGAATGTAAATTCTTTAACAACCACCAAACGCTTTCAATGTATTTATTTTCGTAAGTGATGTATGGATGCTGCATATCCACCCAATAGCCCATTTTTGCTGTTACATCCGCCCACACATCCGTGTATTTCATTACATCTTTTCGGCAGGCAATGTTGTATTCTTCAACTGTAATTTTCTTACCGATGTCTTCTTTTGTAATTCCTAATGTCTTCTCAACACTTAATTCTATTGGCAATCCGTGTGTATCCCAACCTGCTTTACGTTTTACCTGAAATCCTTTTTGTGTTTTGTATCGACAAAAAATATCTTTGATAGAACGCGCCATTACGTGGTGAATACCAGGCAATCCATTGGCACTAGGCGGACCTTCATAAAAAACAAAAGGAGTTTTTCCTTCACGGGATGTGATGGATTTTTCAAAAGTTTTATTTTCGTCCCAAGTCTTTTGAATGTCTTTTGCTGTTTGCGAAAGATTAAGACCTGTATATGTTTTATAATTCTTACTCATAGGAAATCGGCAATTCTTGTTTTAAAAGGATTGCAAATATACCATTTTATCTGTAAAAACCTACTGCTTAAAGGCTTAGGACTCGTAAAAGAAGCATAATGTGGTTCAATAAATCACTAAATCGTGGCAATCACTTTTAATTCTATTGCAATAGGTGTTGGCAAACAATTGATTTCAATGGTAGTTCTGCAGGGCTGATTGTCTTTAAACCATTCGGCATATACTTTATTGTAGATAGCAAAATCGTCTTTCATGTTGGTTAAAAATACTTGTACATCTATAATATTATCCCAGCTACTTCCTGCATCTTCTAAAATATATTTAATGTTTTGAAATACACTTTTACATTGTGTTTCTATATCATAAGAAACAATGTTTCCTTTGTCATCCAATTCAACTCCTGGAATTTTTTTAGTTCCACGTTTCCGCGGACCCACTCCTGAAAGGAACAATAAATTTCCAACCTTGCGGGCGTGTGGATAAGCGCCAACAGGTTCGGGTGCTTTGCTTGAATTTATTCTATCTTTTGCCATATTCTACAAAAGGTTGTTAACCTGTGTTATATTCGTTTGTGTTTTATATAAGTTATCCTTTTTCATTAGACAGGTTACAAACCTGTTATACACAAGATTACAAATATAATAGTATCAAGGGAGAAAAGCAATATCCTCCTCTTTTCCTGTTCGATTAAAAACATTTTGACTTTAGGCTCCGATTAATTGATACTTTTGCAACCTATTGAGGAGATTAGTTCTACAATAACTATCGGGATGGCTGAGCGTTTTCGCTTATTA
>JAYVZC010000371.1:0-3109 GCA_043783695.1 Bacteroidota bacterium | reverse complement strand
AAAAGATAAAATCCAATTATACAGCAACCAAGTATTTGTTACCGATTCGGTAGAAAACATTGTCCCAGACTTTTTAGGTTTATTGCAAGGAGTAATTGACTCTCCAGATATCCCATTAAACGTGAGTCGTAGCTATTTGCAAAGCGATGCGAACGTGAAAAAAATATCTGCACACATCACAAAAAAGGTTGCCGATAAATTAGAAGAGATCTTTAAAAAAGACCGCGCTGATTTTGAAAGTAAGTGGGAAGACATAAAAATATTTGTTCAGTATGGAATGCTTTCCGAAGAAAAATTTTATGAGAAAGCACAAAAATTTGCCTTGTTAAAAAATACAGAAGGTGTGTATTCAACATTAGAAGAATATGCAGAAAAAGTAAAAGTAGCTCAAACAGATAAAGACAAAAAAGTAATTTATCTCTACACAACAAATGTAGAAGAGCAACATAGTTTTATTGAAACAGCAAAAGACAGAGGGTACGATGTAATTGTATTTGATAGTCCGATTGATTCACATTATATCAATCAGTTAGAACAAAAATTACAAAACACATCCTTTGTGAGAGTGGATGCCGATGTAATTGATAAGATTATCAAAAAAGAAGAAACCCAGTCAAGCAAACTTTCGGAGGAAGAGCAAAATTTATTGAAACCAATAGTTGAAGAAACAGTTTCAAAAAATAAGTTCACGGTGGTATTTGAAAGTTTGAGTGAAAAAGATGCACCAATGCTAATTACCAAGCCGGAATTTATGAGAAGAATGAAAGATATGAGCGCAATGGGTGGAGGAGGAATGGCATTTTATGGTACAATGCCCGAAATGCACAATCTTGTGGTGAATTCCAATCACCCGCTTATTTCTAAGATACTTAATGAGAAGGATTTGGATAAACAAAAGCAACTGACAAAACAAACTGCTGATTTGGCAATGTTGTCACAAGGTTTATTAAAAGGAGAAGAATTGACGAGGTTTATCAAGAGAAGTGTTGATTTAATTGATTAAAGTTTATCTTTACTCCTGACAAAATTAGTCAGCTTGTCATTGCTAATATAATGGTATATCCTTTGACAAATGGCGCGCATACTAACTAAAACAAAATAAAAACAATGAAAAAAGGATTATTAATAGGAGGAGGTTTACTTCTTTTTGTATTTATTATTTTTATGACTTACAGAAGTAACTTTAATAAAGCAAACGTTTACCAAAAGGATGTAGACAAAGCTTGGGGTAATGTTCAATCAAGTTACCAGAGACGTGCTGATTTAGTTCCTCAATTAGTAGCAACAGTAAAAGGAGCTGCTGAAAATGAAAGAGGAATTTTAACAGCTGTAACTCAAGCCAGAGCAGGTATTGTGAATGCAAAAACTCCTGAAGACATGGAGTTGATGGGTAAAAAGATTAATACCGCTATTAACTTAGCTTTCGAAGCTTATCCTCAGATCAGATCAACAGAAAATTTTCAAGCCTTACAATCACAATTGGAAGGAACAGAAAACAGAATTAACTATGCTCGTGATGAGTACAATGAGAAAGTTGCAGTATATGATGCTCACATTACAGGGTTTTTAAATGAAATGCTTTTAAGTAAAACCAGATTCCCTCAAAAAGAATCTTTTAAAGCAGCAGAAGGTTCTGAAAAGGCACCTGAAGTTAAATTTTAACTAGTATTTAAAAAATATGAGATGCGATTATTTGGACCAATAAACCATCTCATATTTTATTTTAACTTCTTGTATTAAAAAAATGAGCGCAAAAAAATTCTTTAACCCTCAACAACAAAAATCCATTCAGCAATCCATTGCCAATGCAGAGTTAAACACTTCTGGTGAAATTCGTGTGCATATTGATGATACGTGCAAAGGCGATGTTCTTGATTGTGCAGCCAAAATGTTTCATCAATTGAAAATGAATAAAACAGAATTACGAAATGGTGTTTTATTTTATTTGGCTGTTGCCGATAAAAAATTTGCCATACTTGGCGATAAGGGAATCAACGAAAAAGTGCCTACCAATTTTTGGGACAATATCAAAGAAGTAATGTTTGAAAATTTCAAACAACAAAAATTTACTGAAGGACTTTGCAAAGGAATAGAAATGGCGGGAGAAAAATTGAAAACGAATTTCCCTTTACAATTCAATGATATCAATGAACTTACAAATGATGTAAGTTTTGGTAAATAATTTATAATCGATATCTAATGTTTAAAAATTTTTTTTCTTTTTTATTGGTATTGCTTTCGGCATCTATTTTTGCACAGTCAGAAGGTATTCCCGAACGCCCTAGTCCTCCCAAACTGGTAAACAATTTATCTTCCACACAATTTATAACAGCTTCTGAAGAAGCTACTTTGGAGCAAAAACTAGTGACATTTGCAAATGAAACTTCCAATCAAATTGTAATTGTTATTGTTGACGAATTAGGTCGTATGGAGCCTTGGGCGTATGCTACAGAGCTTGGTCAAAAATGGGGTGTTGGACAAGGTGAAAATGATAATGGAATAGTAATACTTTTGAAAATTTCCGGTGGCAAAGGAGAACGCAAATATTTTATTGCGCCAGGAAGAGGATTAGAAGGAGCAATTCCGGATCTTACCTGCAGACAAATAGAAGAAACCGAACTTCTTCCTAATTTAAAAGCTGGAAACTATTTTCAGGCATTGGATAAAACAACGGATGTATTAATGTCTTTGGCAAAAGGAGAATACAATTCAGATGCCTATGCAAAAAAAAATTCAAAAAGGTTTCCAACAAAAATAATTATACCATTAATATTTCTGATACTGTTTATAATATTCCGAATGGGTAAAGGTCGTGGAGGTAGAGGAAGTGGTGGAATGAGTATGGGAACAGGCTTTTTATTAGGCTCAATGTTTGGTGGTGGCGGAAGGGGCTTTGGTGGTGGCGGAGGTGGTTCTTCCGGTGGCTTTGGTGGTTTTGGTGGCGGAAGTTTTGGCGGTGGCGGCTCTGGTGGTAGTTGGTAGCCTACGAATTACGAATTTTCACGAATTACGAACCTGCCTGCGGCAGGCGGATCTGTGTGCTTTTAAAAAGGTTCAAAAAATTAAATAATTTCTCATTTATAGTTTATCCTCAAAAAAATCTCGTGTT
>JAYVZC010000370.1:0-3114 GCA_043783695.1 Bacteroidota bacterium | reverse complement strand
AGATAGAGGAGAAGCAATCGTGTCGAAAGGCTTATATTATAAAACGAAAGAAGAGATTGAATTATTAAGAGAGAGTTCTTTACTTGTTGGAAAAACTTTAGCCGAAGTAGCAAAAGTTATTAAACCCGGAATCACTACCTTATCTTTAGATAAAGTAGCTTACGAGTTTATTAATGATAACAAAGCAGTTCCCGCTTTTTTAAACTATCATGGTTTCCCAAACTCACTGTGCATTTCAGTAAATGCAGCAGTTGTTCACGGAATACCTGGAAAGTATGAATTAAAAGATGGTGATATTGTTTCTGTTGATTGTGGAGTAATTAAAAATAAATTTTTTGGCGACTCAGCATACACGTTTACGATAGGAGAAGTAAAGCCTGAAATTTTAAACCTTTTGAAAGTTACTAAAGAAAGCCTGTATAAGGCAATTGAAGTTGCTGTGGTTGGAAAACGTTTAGGGGATATTGGTGATGCAGTTCAAGCTCATGCCGAAATGAATGGTTTTTCTGTTGTTCGTGAATTAGTAGGACACGGAATAGGACAAAGCCTTCATGAAGCACCGGAAGTACCTAATTACGGTAAAAAAGGAACAGGTTTGAAATTACAAGAAGGTTTGGTAATTGCAATTGAGCCAATGATCAATTTTGGTAAAAAAGCAATCAAACAACACAATGATGGTTGGACAATTACAACGGCTGATAATTTACCATCAGCGCATTTTGAACATACCATTGCAATAGGGAAAAGTAAAGCAGATATTTTATCAAGCTTTGAATATATAGAAGAAGTATTAAATAAAAAATTAGAGAAATAGAGAGGGAGGAATTTAGAGGATTAAAAAATTATAAATCACTAAATCTCCAATTCACTAAATCAATAATTAAAAATGTATGGCTAAACAAGCGTCAATTGAGCAAGATGGAACAATTTTAGAGGCGTTGTCAAATGCAATGTTTCGCGTTGAGCTCGAAAATGGACATGTGATAACAGCTCACATTTCAGGAAAGATGCGAATGCATTATATAAAAATTTTAACCGGTGATAAAGTAAAAATTGAAATGTCGCCATACGATTTAACAAAAGGAAGAATATCTTACAGATATAAATAAAGTAGCTTAAAATAGAAAACAAAGAATACACAAATAATAAAAATGTCACCCTGAGCGTAGTCGAAGGGCTTATAAATAAGTAATTCATAGAAATAATGAAAGTTAGAACATCAATTAAAAAAAGAAGCGTTGACTGCAAAATCGTTCGTAGAAAAGGCGTTTTGTATGTAATCAACAAAAAAAATCCTAAGTTTAAACAAAGACAAGGATAAAAAATTAAAGAAATAGAGAGTTGGAGATTTGTAGAATTTCAAAACAAATCAACAAATCTCTAGATCAATAAATCAACAAATCAACAATTAAAAAAAATGGCTAGAATTGCGGGTATTGACTTACCAAACAACAAAAGAGGAGAAATTGGCTTAACGTATATTTACGGAATTGGCCGTAGTACAGCTCAAAAAGTATTAACTGAAGCAGGTATCGATTGGAACACAAAAGTTCAGGATTGGAATGATGATCAATTAACGGCTATTCGTACGATCTTAACCGATAAATATAAATTAGAAGGTTCTTTGCGTTCTGAGGTTCAATTGAACATCAAGCGTTTGATGGATATTGGTGCATACAGAGGAATCCGTCACCGTGTTGGTTTACCAGTTCGTGGTCAGACAACTAAAAATAACGCACGTACTAGAAAAGGTAAGCGTAAGACAGTTGCAAACAAGAAAAAAGTAACTAAGTAGTAATCATGACCGTCAACTTTAGTTGACGGATATAAACCGGTCAGCGTTACTGTTGACGATCATATAAATAAAAACAAATGGCTAAAACAAATCAAACAACAACTACTACAAAAGCTGCGGCTAAGAAAAGAGTTGTCAAAGTAGATGCAATTGGAGAAGCGCATATCAATGCTACCTTTAACAATATCATCATTTCATTAACGAACTTAACAGGACAAGTTATTTCCTGGTCAAGTGCAGGAAAAATGGGTTTCCGTGGTTCTAAGAAAAACACCCCTTATGCTGCTCAATTAGCAGCTTCTGATTGTGCTAAAGTTGCACATGATGCTGGATTAAGAAAAGTGAAAGTTTTTGTAAAAGGTCCTGGTGCAGGTCGCGAGTCCGCTATCCGTACATTAGTTGGTGCAGGAATCGAAGTAACGGAAATTATGGATATCACTCCAATTCCTCACAATGGTTGTCGTCCTCCAAAACGTAGAAGAGTATAATATTAAGTCAAAAGACTAAAAGTAAAAAGACTTTATAAAATAACAATAGAATATAAAAAATAAGAAAATAAAATGGCAAGATACATCGGCCCCAAATCAAGAATAGCAAGAAAATTTAAAGAGCCAATTTTTGGTCCTGATAAGGTTTTAGAAAAAAAGAACTACCCTCCGGGACAACACGGTTTGTCTAAGAAGCGTTCGAAACAATCAGAATATGCTGTTCAGTTACAGGAAAAACAAAAAGCAAAATATACTTATGGTATTTTAGAGCGTCAATTCTGGAAAATTTATACAATGGCTCAACGTGCACATGGTGTTACAGGTGAGGTATTGTTACAATTGATCGAATCTCGTATTGATAACGTTGTTTATCGTATGGGTATTTCTCCTACACGTAGTGGTGCCCGCCAATTAGTTGGCCACCGTCACATTACTGTAAACGGAAACGTTATGAACATTCCTTCTTATATCTTAAAACCAGGTGATATTGTTGCAGTTCGTGAGCGTTCAAAAACGTTGGAAGTTATCAATACAAGCGTATCTTCTGCAAGCAATGCTTACCCTTGGATGGATTTTGATAAAACTTCAATGACAGGAAAATTTATTTCTGTTCCTGAAAGAGTTCAAATTCCGGAAAACATCAAAGAACAATTAATTGTCGAATTGTACTCTAAATAATAAAAAATTAATAAATGTTTACATCATTTATTAGACAAATTAAAATAGTAATTAACTTAATAAAATATAACACATGGCAATTTTAGCTTTTCAAAAACCTGATAAGGTAATTATGATTAACTCTAGTGAAACTGAAGGTCAATTCGAATTTCG
>JAYVZC010000369.1:0-16791 GCA_043783695.1 Bacteroidota bacterium | reverse complement strand
TGGAGATACTACCTGAGCGATTCTTTAATTTTCTTAAAAACATACCCAAAAATAGCAATGCAACACCCAATTTCAAAATCTATTTCAATAAAATAAGGGTTTCTAGAGGGTGTTTTTTAAAAGTGCGGAAAACAGGAAAGCAATTACTTTTCTGGATTATGGGCAAGTATGGTAGGTTTTTAACCTGCCTTTTAATTTGCATTTAATCGACAAAAGACAGGTTAAAACCCTACCATACTACAACCAGCCTTTTTCAAAAATATCCTTAGTATGATATGTAATAATAATATTTACTCCTGCTCTTGCGAACGCATACATGTTCTCCATT
This sequence comes from Bacteroidota bacterium, assembly GCA_043783695.1. Classification (GTDB taxonomy): domain Bacteria; phylum Bacteroidota; class Bacteroidia; order 2-12-FULL-35-15; family 2-12-FULL-35-15; genus 2-12-FULL-35-15. The sequence continues at coordinate 16,463 of JAYVZC010000369.1, read as the reverse complement.
ACAATTTTTTGTTCATCAATCCAGCCTTTTTGTGCTGCTGCTTTCACCATTGAATATTCACCTGAAACATTGTAGCAGGCAATTGGCAATAATGTATGCTGACGTAAATTAAAGATCACATCCATGTATGCCAAAGCTGGTTTCACCATTAAAATATCTGCTCCTTCTGCTTCATCCAACAATCCTTCTGTCATTGATTCATTTCCATTACGAAAATCCATTTGGTAAGATTTTCTGTCACCTTTTTGCGGAGCGGAATCTGCGGCTTCGCGGAACGGACCATAATAAGCGGATGAATATTTTATTGAATACGACATAATAGCAGTATTCTCAAAACCATTTTTATCTAACAATTCACGCATCGCTCCTATTCTTCCGTCCATCATATCACTTGGCGCTACCATGTCTGCTCCTGCTTGCGCGTGAGCCAATGCCATTTTTGCTAATACTTCTACTGATGAATCATTGTGAACATAAAATAACTCCTCCCCTCTCCTTTGGAGAGGGGTTGGGGGTGAGGCCAGTATCCCGCAATGTCCGTGTGTTGTATAAGCACACACACATACATCTGTAATCACATATAAATTTTCACCAAATTTTTCTTTTAATGCTTTTACTGCTTTTACAACAATAGAATTATTGCTAAACGATGAACTAGCATCTTCTGTTTTTTGTTCGCCTACACCAAATAATAAAATTTTATTGATTCCCAATTTTAATCCTTTCTCCACATCTTTCAGCAATTCATCAACCGAATAATGATTGATTCCCGGCATTGCATCAATCGGATGAACTACATTTTTTCCGTCCACCACAAAATAAGGATTGATAAACATATCTTTTGAAAGTCGAGTTTCAGCAACCATTTCACGAACGATTGTATTTTTTCTGAGTCTACGAGGGCGTTGAAGCCCCACCAACCTCCCCGAAGGGGAGGCTTTTGAAGAACTATGTATTTTATTATTATCCATTTTATTTCATTAATATTTTTAACACTTAGCTCCCTCCCCTTTGGGGAGGCTAGGAGGGGCAACCGAACACAGCTTCCGCCAATCCCACTTCATCAAACGATGCTGGTAACAAACAATTTTCTACTCCGTGTTCTGTTAATTTTTTTTCTGTTGATTTTCCTATTGCAATGACTTTTTGTGAAGGAGAAATTTTTGTTTTTTCAAAAAACGATTCCACGTTTGATGGACTCGTGAAAACTAAAATTTCTGCATCAGGTAATTTGGCATTTTCTTTTTTTACGGTTTCGTAAACAACTAAATCTGTCAGCTTAGATGCGTCTTCAAATTGCTGTTGAATAGTGCGTAATCCACCTTTTGCTTGTGGAAATAAAACGGTTTCATCACCAACTGTCTTAGCAAATTTTTTGCCTACTACTTTTGTATCATTTACAGAACCAACAAAAGCAGCATTTCTATTATGTTTTTTTAATTCCTGCTCCGTAGATTTCCCAATCACTCCAAATTTTGTTTTCGCTTTTAATTCAGGATTCTGATTAAAGAAATAATCCACCGCGTTGGAGCTTGCAAAGAACACCCAATCTGCTTGCGGAACAGAAAGAATGTTTACTTTTTTAGTTTCAATGAATGAAACACCTTCCACTTTATATCCGTTTCCTTCTAAAACATTTTTGAAGAAAGAATCTTCTTTTAAATCGCGAGTGATTAAAACCGAACAGCCTTTGATTGCATTTAATCTATTTACAATTTTTTGTGCAAAGCCATCCGTTGTGAATGATTCGAAATACAAGCGCTTAGGCATTGAGTCCCAGGTATCTGCTTTGGATGTCCATACTTTGAATTTATTTTCTTCTTTGATACAAAAAACTCCAAGAGGCAAGGAACAACCACCATCAAACAAATTCAACACTTTGCGCTCAATGCCAATAGTATCTTCTACTTTTTCGGAATTTAATTTGTGGACGTATTCAAATAATTCATGATCATTTTCACGAATTTGCAATCCCAAAACTCCTTGTGCAGGAGCTGGAATAAATTCTTTGGGATCTAATCGCAAAACTTTAAATTCGCTTAAGTCGATATGCAAACGTTCCAGTCCCGCAGCAGCCAACATAATGGCATCATACCCGCCTGCTGCAATTGTCCCATCTTGGAGTCGGGCAGGCTTTTTATCACGCAATTTTTGAATGCGTGTAGGAATATTTCCTCTAAGGTCTGCAATTTGTATATCATTTCTGAATGCTAACAATTGTGATTTTCTTCTTGCTGAAGATGTTCCAACTATTGCATTTTTTTTGAAAGAATATTTTTGTGCATTGTCCACACACTCTTTACGAATCAAAATTAATTCAGCAGCATCTTCTCGCTCCGAAACAGCAGCAATTTTTAATCCTTCAGGCGAAGTGGTTGGTAAATCTTTATGAGAATGGACAGCCAAGTCAATTTCTTTATTCAACAATGCTTCTTCGATTTCTTTTGTAAAAAAACCTTTACCTTCTAACTTATCAAAACTTAAATCCTGAACAGCATCGCCTTGAGTGGTGATTATTTTTATTTCGGCTGTTAACCCTAATTTTTGAACCTTACGCAATACGTAATTGGCTTGCCACATTGCTAAGTCACTTCCTCTACTACCGATAATAATTTTTCTTTCCATTTTCTTTTAATTAGAACGCAGATCTTCATGATGAAATCTGATTTTTTTATTTTTCCTGATGCGCTAAGCGTTTATGATAAAAAAGATATGTTTTTGAGTTCTCTACAAAATTTATCCGGGTCAATCATGAAAATCATGATTATCTGCGTTCTATTTCTGAGTTGGTCAAAATATCCTTTGCCATTTTCATTGGCACGCTGATGTATTTTTTTTCCATGTAGGAAATAATTTTATCCAATACTTGTTTTGATTCAGGATTCAATGCATTCAATTCTTTCGCGAATACTTCATTCGCTGTTTCACGTATTTCTTTCACTTTTTTAGGAACTTCGCTCATAGCCAATTCCACTTTACGTGTTTTGAGAATTTGGCGGAATTCATAAATATTTGCTTCAATAATTACTTTACAAGTATCCAATTCTTGTTCGCGTGCTTTGAGATTTTCATTGGCAATTTCCTGAAGATTATTCACTGCAATAAGATTCACATCATACTGACTAAGAATTGCTACATCTAAATCGTTGGGAATTGCAAGATCGATTACTACTTTTTTAGAAGAATCATTTCCAACAAGGTTTTTATACAAGTCAGGAGTAATGATAGGTTGAGCAGAACCAGTGCAAGTAAGAATAATATCAAACCCTTCTTTATAGTTATTCAATTCAGAAAGCGGCAATGCTTTGCCATTGAGTTCAGTAGCCAGTTTTTGAGCGTTGGCAACTGTGCGATTGAAGATGGTGAAATTAGAGAACCTATGTTTCTTCAAATATTTCGCCATAGTTGAATTAGTAACACCAGAACCAATGATAATGAAACGTGAATCTTGCTTTACATTGAGTGCACGCAATTTTCTATAGGCAAGTGAAACCACCGAAACGGGGTTTCTAGCAATATTGGTTTCAGTGTAAATTTCTTTCGCTGTCTCGATGGTTTTTTTTACCACCATGCGAATGAGATCACCAGTCAATCTATATTCATTGCTTTTTTCATACGCGTTACGAACTTGCGTTATAATTTCTCGTTCTCCAACAACTAATGAATCGATAGAAGAAGCAACATTGAATAAATGACGAAGAGCTTCTTCTCCTTCAAAAATCTGCACATTTTTTATCACCCAGTCAAGATACTCTGCATTCCAATCTTCATTAAAAGCTTTGAAAAAACCTTCAAGAAAATCCTTATCGATTTCCTGTTCCATGGCAAGCATAAATTCAACACGGTTACAGGTACTGAGATAAAGCATTTCATCAATATCCATTAACGCTTTTACAAGTGCTAATTTTTCACTGGCTACATGATCTTCCAAATGCAATTTCCCGATGTCGTTGACATCAGTTGTTTTATGCGTGAATGCTATTATTTTAAACTTGTTCAGCCTGTTTTTGTTTATGCTACAAATTTGAGAATCTATTACTAGAGATTTGTCACACAATTGTCAGAACTGCGAATTGTGATCAATTCATGTTATTCATAAAAAGTCTAAACAACTAAAAGGATTACAAAAATCTGAAAAGAGAAAATTCAGAAAACTTCCAATTTGGGTAAAATCGATTTTGGGCTCGGCAAATTTAGAATATTTGAGGTAAAATAGAATTCTGAATATGTTAAAAATATCGAATTTTTAATCAAAAAACAACCTTTTTAAGTAGAAAAATGAATTTTTTAGTCAAAAACAAGCAAAATTCGAATTTTTAACCATTTTTGAAACAAGTGCTTAAATAAAAAAAGGCGAGAATATAGTATTAATAAAAAGCAAAAAAGCCCACCAGAACCATTAATAATCAACATTTATTTGTGAATTATTTTGCAGGAAATAAAATTGTGCTTATCTTCGCGTCCCGTTTTAAGAAAAACAGGGCATTTTTAGTACATAAATTAATATCTAAATACAGTGGAAGCAATTAGTTACAAAACGGTTTCAGCAAGTAAGGAAACTGTTACAAAAGGATGGGTTATAGTAGATGCAGAAAACGAAATATTAGGTCGTTTAGCTTCTAATGTGGCTTACATTTTAAGAGGAAAAAACAAAACAAACTTTACTCCTCACGTAGATACAGGTGATAATGTGATCATTATCAATGCTGAGAAAATCAAATTAACAGGCAACAAAGTAGCTGAAAAGGAATACGTTCGTCACACTGGTTATCCAGGAGGTCAACGTTTTGCAACTCCAAAATTATTATTTTCTAAAAGACCGACAGAAGTAGTAAGAATGGCAGTAAGTGGTATGTTACCAAAAAACAAACTGGGCGATGCATTAAGAAGAAATGTATTCATTTATGCAGGTGCAGAACATCCGCATGCAGCTCAACAACCAAAAGAAATCAAAATAAATACAATTAAATAATAAAAATGGAAGTAGTAAATACTCTTGGTAGAAGAAAAACCGCTGTAGCACGTGCATATGTGCAAAAAGGAAGTGGCGAAATCGTAATCAATAATAAAGATTACAAAGCTTACTTCACAACATCCGTTTTACAATACAAAGTTACGCAAGCGTTCGCTGTTACAAAAACAATGGATCAGTTTGATGTAAAAGTAAATGTAAAAGGGGGCGGGGTAACAGGACAAGCAGAAGCTGTTAGATTGGCAATTGCTCGTGCTTTAGTAGAAACGGATGCAAATCTTAAGCCTTTGTTAAAAGCAGAAAGCTTAATGACACGTAATCCTAAAATGGTTGAACGTAAAAAACCGGGTCAGAAAAAAGCTCGTAAACGTTTCCAATTCAGTAAGCGATAGAAAACAATTTAGCAATCTGGCAGTAGGCAATTTTAGCAAACACAGATTTGTAAATTCGTACAGATTCGTTATCCGTACCAAGTTAAAAAAAGTATTAATTAACATTAAATTACAGACTCAATGTCAAGAACAAATTTCAATGATTTATTAGAAGCAGGGTCCCACTTCGGACACTTGAAAAGAAAATGGAATCCAGCAATGGCTCCTTATATCTTCACAGAAAAAAATGGCATTCACATTATCGACCTAAACAAAACAGTTGCTAAAGTGGACGAAGCAGCAGATGCTTTGAAACAAATTGCAAAATCTGGTAAAAAGATTTTATTTGTTGCTACAAAAAAACAAGCAAAAGATATAGTTGCTGATAAAGTAAAAGCAATTGGTATGCCTTATGTTACTGAGCGTTGGCCAGGAGGTATGTTAACGAACTTTGCAACTATCCGTAAAGCAGTTAAGAAAATGGCTACTATCGATAAGATGAGTACTGATGGGACATTTGATAATATTTCTAAAAAAGAAAAATTACAAATTTCTCGTGAGCGTGCTAAATTAGAAATCAACTTAGGTTCTATTGTAGACCTTAGTCGTTTACCAGCAGCTTTATTTATCGTTGACATTTCAAAAGAACATATCGCTGTTGCAGAAGCAAAAAGATTAAACATCCCAACTTTTGCAATTGTTGATACAAACTCAGATCCAAATGCAGTTGATTTTGCAATTCCTGCAAATGATGATGCTTCTACTTCTATCGCTTTAATTACGGGTATCATCACCAAAGCAATTGAAGAAGGATTAGCAGAACGCAAAATAGATAAAGAAACTCAAGCTGAAGAAAAAGAAGGAACAAAATCTTCCCGTGATGAAGCAGAACAATTGGGAGCTGGAGCTAAAGTGAAATCATCAAATGATGGTGAACCAAAAGGACCTGGTAAAAAACCAAGAAGAAAAATTAACAGTTAATTAAAATATAAAAATCGTCCCGACAAAATCGGGACATTTTTTAATAAAATAAAAGCCATGACAACAATGACGATTACAGCAGCGGATATTAATAAGTTGCGACAAATGACCGGTGCAGGGATGATGGATTGCAAAAAAGCATTAACCGAAGCAGAAGGTGATTTCGAAAAAGCAATTGATGAATTACGTAAAAAAGGACAAAAAGTAGCAGCTAACCGTGGCGACAGAGAATCTAAAGAAGGTGTTGTTCTTTCTAAAGTTACTGCTGATAACAAACGCGGTGTTGTTTTGGCGATTAATTGCGAAACAGATTTCGTTGCTATCAACGCTGAATTCCAGAAATTAACAAAGACTATTTTGGATATTGCAATTGAAAAAAATCCAAAAACGGCTGACGAATTAAAAGCATTGTCCTTTGATGCTAAGATTACTATTGGTGAAAAACTAATTGAGCAAACAGGTGTTATTGGAGAAAAAATTGAATTGACAAAATATGAAGTTGTTGAAGCGCCTTTCGTTTTCGCATACGTTCACCCAGGAAACAGATTAGCAAACATTGTAGGATTTAGCTCTGCAACTGTAAGTGCTGATGTTGCAAAAGATGTTGCAATGCAAGTTGCGGCAATGGCTCCTGTAGCAGTTGATAAAGGAGATGTAGATGCAGAAACGATCAAACGTGAAATCGAAGTTGGTAAAGAGCAGGCTCGTGAAGAAGGTAAACCGGAAGAAATGCTTGAAAAAATTGCGATGGGTAAATTAAATAAATTCTACAAAGAATCCACTTTGTTAAACCAAGAGTTTATTAAAGACAATAAAAAAACCATCGCTCAATATTTGAACGATTCAGAAAAAGGATTAACAGTTACAGGATTCAAACGAATCGCTTTAAGCTAATTCATTATTTATTTTAAGTCCCGATTTATTCGGGACTTTTTTTTAACCCCATCCCAGCCTTCCATAGATGGGAAGGAGTTGTAGACAACACAGATGGAATTAAATAACAAACATTTGAAACGAATAAATACAAAACCTTGTCTATGAAATACAAACGCATACTTCTGAAATTAAGTGGTGAATCACTAATGGGAAACAAGCAATTTGGTATCGATCACGAGCGTTTAACCGAATATGCTGCAGCAATTAAAGAAGTTGCTGCAATGGGAGTTGAAGTTGCTATTGTTATCGGAGGAGGAAATATTTTCAGAGGAATTCAAGCAGAAGCAGGTGGAATGGACAGAGTGCAGGGTGATTATATGGGAATGTTAGCTACAGTAATTAATTCTATGGCTTTACAGTCGTCATTAGAAAAAGCAGGTGTGGAAACACGTTTGCAATCAGCCATTAAAATGGAACAAATTTGTGAGCCCTTTATTCGTAGAAAAGCAGTTCGCCATTTAGAAAAAAACAGAGTTGTTATTTTTGGAGCGGGAACCGGAAATCCCTATTTTACAACTGATACTGCGGCCACATTAAGAGCAATAGAAATTGAAGCGGATGTAGTTTTAAAAGGAACTCGCGTTGATGGAATTTATTCAGCTGATCCTGAAAAAGATAAAAACGCAACGAAATACGATACCATTTCATTTGAAGAAGTATATTCAAAAGGCCTTGAAGTAATGGATATGACTGCATTTACGCTTTGTAAAGAAAATAAATTACCGATTATTGTTTTTGATATGAACAAAAAAGGAAATCTAAAACGATTGGTAGAAGGTGAAAAAGTGGGGACATTGGTAGAGTTCTAATTGAAATATTGGAAAATTGAAACTTGAAAAACTCAGATAGGAATTCGTATTTTTGTGTTAACATCTGAAATTTTTTTGTGTTAACATCTGAAATTAAAAAATTAAAAAAATGACAGAGGATATTCAATTTATATTAGACAATGCGAAAGAGCAAATGGAAAAAGCTCTTTCACATTTAGAGTCAGAATTAGTGAAAGTGCGTGCAGGAAAAGCTAGTCCGACTATGCTGGAAAGTATTTCTGTTGATTATTATGGAACACGCACACCACTTAGTCAGGTTGCAAATGTTAATACAGCAGATGCAAGAACTTTGGTTGTTCAACCTTGGGAAAAATCAATGTTGACTCCTATCGAAAAAGCAATTATGGCTGCTAACTTGGGATTAAATCCGCAAAATGATGGTGTGCTTATTCGAATTCTTGTTCCTGCATTAACAGAAGAACGCAGAAAAGATCTTGTGAAAAAAGCAAAAGCAGAAGCTGAAAATGCTAAAGTTGTTTTGCGGACTGTTAGAAAAGAAGCAAACGAAGAATTGAAAAAACTTCAAAAGAGCGGAACACCTGAAGACGAAATAAAAAGTGCTGAAACATTAGTACAGACACTAACTGATGGCTATGTAGTTAAGTGCGATAAACACTTAGAAGTGAAAGAAAAAGAAATCATGACGGTTTAAATTAGAGATTTGTTGAATTAAAAAATGGGCTCTTTCTTAAGCGACTATCATAATTCTCCAATTCACTAACCCTCTAATTCACCAATTCCCTTAAGCCCACACCTTTGTTCCTTCTGTGCAATTTTTGCAGATGTCGATTTCGGAGCGGGAACGCAATACTGAACTTCTGAAATTATTATACTTCTCACCTTTCCACATTTCTTTGAATGAAATAGTTTTTAAATCGCCCATTTGATGTTGTGCGTCCTTGTCGAAACAACAAGGCACTACAAGTCCATCCCAGGTAATTACGGTTGAATGCCATAATCTCCAGCAGTGATTTAACATTTCATTTTTTATAACAAACGTTCCGTCTTCTTGTTGTTTATAGCGAGAGTATTTTTGAATAGTAGGAATTAATTTATTTCCGTTTACATAATCATACATTTGGGCCGTTTTAAATCTCACCTCATCTACTCCTATTTTTTTTGCAAGTACTTCCACCTCTTCAATTTGATGTTCGTTTGGTTTCACCACTAAAAACTGAAAAATAATGTGCGGTGTTTTTGATTTTAATTGTTTTTTCCACTTCACCACATTTTCTGCACCTTCAATTACTTTATTTATGTCGCCACCAATCCTATATTGTTCATAGGTTTCCTGAGTTGTGCCATCAATAGAAATAATTAATCTACTTAAACCGCTTTCAACTGTTTTTTTTGCCATTTCATCATTTAAATAATGTGCATTGGTAGAAGTTGCTGTATAAATATTTTTTGAGGATGCATAATTCACCATCTCTAAAAATTTAGGATTCAAAAATGGTTCACCTTGAAAATAAAAAATCAAATAGGATATTTCTTTGTACAATTCGTCAATAGTATTTTTAAAAAAATTGCTTTCAAGCATTCCTGTAGGACGAGTAAATTCACGTTTACCACTCGGACATTCGGGGCAACGTAAATTGCAGGAAGTTGTTGGTTCAAATGTTACACTTATTGGAACACCCCATTGAATTGGAATCTTGGTCCATTTAGAAATATAAAAACTCATCACTACTTTTGTAGCATTCCATACCCTGCGAAAAGTGAGTTTCGAGAAAAAAATAGTTCCGTCTGAAATTCTTGCGTTCAATTGTAAAGCTTTTTGTAAAGATAACGATGATTTCTGTACTTAAATAAAAATCCTCATTAGAACGTCATTGCGAGGAACGAAGCAATCTTGCCCAATGTTAACTCTTCTAATCATCATGAGAGATTGCTTCGTTCCTCGCAATGATGTTCCGAAAACAAACAAAAAACGCCCGTAACAAAAAATGCTACGGACGTTTCTATAATATTTTCAAAAAATTTATTTCGTTATTTCGATTTTTCCTCTATTAATGACTTCTTTCTTATTGTTCAATACATTATAAATGTACATTCCTGATGTAAATGAAGATGTTTGAATTGTTACAGCATTTCCAGTCATTGAAAACACACCAACTTCCCGACCAGTAATATCAAGCACTTCAATAGCATCTGCATTTATAGAACTTCTAAAACTAATATTGTTTGTTGCAGGATTTGGAAAAATAAAAATTGAGCCGGCATCTAGTTTTTCGTTAATTCCTGTAAAACCCGACCAAGACATTGCATCTATATAAAATGTACTACCAATTTTTGCTCCACTATGACTATATACACTAGAGCTAGCAAACACCAACATGGTATCAGCCCATACAGTGCTGAATGCAGGATTATAATTCATCATTATGCTATTTGCAGCATAAGTTGTAGTTGTTGCTCCCGTAGCATATTTCCCTTGAGCTATGGTATCTCTGGAAGCACCATTGTAACGAGTTAAATAAGCCAATACAAAAGCCGAATCACCAGCCATTGCGGTATATTTAGAAACAAAAGACAATGTAGCCGGGCGACCAGACATTGGTTTGCCGTAAGAAAATCCTGGGGGAGATGAATTAACTGTTCCCATTAGCAAAATTCCTGCAGTATCAATATTCCCTGCTGTATAAGGATTTGGAATTGCTGCCCCAACCACTTTTACCGTTTGAATTTTTGCGCTTATCAATCCTTGATTAGGTGCAACGGTTTCTTTAAAAACCGACTGTGTTGTGCCAACAAGAGTCAAAGTATTTAAACTTGCCCATCCATTAGGATCTGAAGCCGTAGTACTAAATGGGATATTTGTCCAGTTTTCAAACATTAAGTCTGGTGCTTGTGCCGAACTATTAATAGCAAAAGACATTATTGCTGATGCAGAAAGTACTATTTTTTTCATTTTAAAGTTTTTTAAACCGGATTTAATTTATTTAGAGACTGAAAATTTACCGCGATTAAGAATGCTTTGGTCTTTTCCAAGTAAGACATAAGAATAAATGCCATTTGCCAAATCATAGATATCAACACTAGTTTTTACAGAATAAATAGGATACGTTTTAATAAGTTTGCCCGAAGCATCAAAAACCTGAATTGAAGTAATTTTTTCGGACCCTGTATTTACATGAATTTGATTTTGAGCAGGATTTGGATAAAGACTTACTTGAGCAGAATTGTATTCATTCATTCCAACAGCTGTAGGTGGCGCTGTTAACCATTGCACATGACCAACATTATTTCCTGTAGAATCCATTGTTGCAGTTACTAAAGGAGCACCAATGCCATTCGCGTACCAGGTATAAATAATCGTTGTGTCTGTTGTAAGTGATAAATTGAACCATGCTGTCAGAAGTGCATCTCTGCCATCTATCGCATCGGTAGTGATTCTTGTTTCCTTAAATCTCAAAACATCAAAAGTTCCGGCATCCGTTGTAAGGCTTCCCCATGCATCTGCTAATACTATTTTATCTATCGTTGTGGTTTCGCGAATCGAATCCAATACGCCACATGCACGAGGCACACTTCCGTAATAATATTGAGTAAAACTGTTATGGTAACTTGTGAATGTTGTATTATAAGTCGCTGGAAACACCATCAGTTTTTCGCTTGGAGTGTTTGGCTTTATGATAGTAGTCATAGCTCCACCAATGTACAAAATTCGTTGTTCGGTAGTTCCTAAAACGGTTAACTCAGTTGGAGTATTTTGAGCATACCGCAAATCACCAATTTTATTTATTGGTATTACTACGTTGGTAGAAGGGAAATCGTAATAATTTTCGGAAGTACTTACCGTTTGAAAAGTTAAGGTATCTATTAAATGGGTGTTTAATAAGCCGGCAAAATTCCACATTTGATTTACACCTGATATACCTACTGAAATTATCGGCAAAGTATCATAAGCTTGGTAAATTACTTTGCCTGACGAAGCAATATCACTCGAATTAATCGTAATCTGTGCATTCGAAATTGTAATTCGAATTAAAAAAGACAAAATAATCAAAGGAAAATACTTTTTCATTGCATTCATAGAGATTTTGTAAGTCTTACAAATCTAACACTATATTCTTAGTTTTCCAATTTTTCAAATAAAAAAAACGCCCACGCTCAATAGCGTGGGCATTTTTAAATGTTTTTCAATTATTACTTAGCAACAGTAAATTTACCTCGATTAAGGACAACATTGTCTTTGCCAATTAAAGCATAAGTATAAATACCATTTGCAAAATTAGAAGTGTTGATAGAAGCTAGAGCCCCTAAAACAGGATAAGAATCAATTATACGTCCTGCAACGTCAAATACTTGAATAGAACCAATTTTAGAAGCTTCTACAGCAAATGTGATTTCGTTTTGTGCAGGATTTGGATATACATTTACTTGTGTTGGTGCTGTATATTCATTTATACCAACAGCAGGCAATACTTGTAGCCACTGTGCTTGTTTAATATTTGATAAAGAATCTAACGCAATAGATACCAATGGAAAACCAACTCCGTTTGCCCACCATGAATAGCTTGTTGTAGAATCTGCAGTAATCTGAGGAGTGCCCGGAAATGGATTCCAAGCTCCAAAAGCCATAATGTCGGTTGTATCGTGCTTTACAATTGTTTCCTCTACACGTAAAACATTGAAAGTTCCTAATGGAGTTGTTAGTGAACCCCAAGCATCAACCAAGAGTGTTTTTTTTGCTACAGATTTCTGTCTAATCGAATCAATTACAACTCCAAAGCCAGGATCAACACCAACTCCAAAATAAGCACGAGTGGTATAATTATTTGTAAAAGATGATAAATAGGTTGAAGGGAAATTTATTATTTTTTCTGATGGAGTACTTATCTGGCTGATAGTATCTGACCACGTTCCTATATTTACTAATGCACGATAACCCTCTGCACTTAATCCTGATGCAGAATTAGTTAAATAAGAAAAAGCGTATTGTGAGCCTTGTTTCACAACCAAGTTTGAAGTAGGGAAGTCTGTACTTGGAACCCAAGCATAAGACATAAAAGTCATTGTATCAATTGTGTGTGCGTTTAATGCGCTCATGTTCCACGTTTGACTAATACCAAAAGATCCAATAATAGTTGGCGAAGTTAACAATGTATCATTGGCCTGATAAATAATTTTTACTGGAGATGCAATATCCGCTGTAGTAATGGTAATTTGAGCACTGGCACTCAAAGAACCTAAAATCAAAGCAGAAACGAAAAGTAAAGATTTTTTCATGTTTATAGTTTTTAAAGGTTTGTATTTATTAATGGTAGACAAATATACAAAAATTGCTTTTAGAATTAAAATTTTGATGGATGAGTTGGTATTAGATGGGAAATTCACTTTAACGGATGGCATAGTTTATTACGACTGATTATTACGACTGAGAATTTTACACACCCCTGCCCCTCTCTAGAGGGGAATTATACAAAAGACTGCATTTCGTGCAATTTGGTGTAAGTGCCATTTAATGTGAGCAAATGAGCATGAGTTCCACGCTCAATAATTACTCCTTTTTGCATTACAATAATTTCGTCAGCATGCTGAATAGTAGATAAACGATGAGCAATAACCACAGATGTACGATTTTTCATCAATTTTGAGAGAGCATCTTGCACCAAACGTTCGCTTTCAGTATCCAATGCCGATGTTGCTTCATCCAAAATTAAAATAGGGGGGTTTTTAAGCACAGCACGGGCAATACTCATTCTTTGGCGTTGTCCACCCGACATTTTGCTTCCCCTATCTCCAATATTGGTTTGGTAACCATCGGGCATTTTTATGATGAATTCGTGTGCATTGGCGATTTTTGCCGCTTCTATAACCCGCGCTTCGGTTACCCCTTCAATTCCAAAAGCTATGTTGTTAAAAACAGTATCGTTGAATAAAATCGACTCTTGAGTAACAATTCCCATAAGTGCACGCACATCTTTTATTTTTGCATCTTTTATTGCTACTCCATCAATTAAAATTTCACCTTGGGTAGTATCATAAAAACGAGGTAACATATCGGCTAAGGTGGTTTTCCCGGAGCCGGATTGCCCAACCAAAGCAATTGTTTTTCCTTTTTCGATTTTTAGATTAATGTTATCTAATACCCAACCCACTTCACCTTCGCGATACGCAAAAGAAACATTTTTATATTCAATTTCCTTTTCAAATTTGTTAATTGATTTTGGATTAGGAGCATCTTTAATTGTTACTTCTGCATTTAAAATTTTATCGATACGTTCAGAAGATGCTAATCCTTTTTGAACATTGTAATATGCAGCGGTAAAAGATTTAGCCGGAGTTAATAATTGAGAAAACATTACCAGATAAAAAATCAAAAGTGTACCGTCCATAGTTTGATCTTCAATCACCATTTTACCTCCTAAATAAAGGATTGTTACTAATACGGTAATTCCTAAAAATTCACTTAATGGAGAGGCTAAATCCACCTTGCGATACATTTTAATAGAGATATTTGTGTATTGTTGATTTTCGTAACCGAATTTTTCACTCGCTTTTTTCTCTGCATTAAACCCTTTTATAATTCTTAATCCACCTAAGGTCTCATCCATAATCGACAAAAGTACACCCATCTTTTCTTTTCCTCGGGATGCCGATTTTTTCAAACTTTTTCCTATTCGCCCTATTAACAAAGCAGTTATTGGGAGTAAAATAAAAGAAACGATTGTTAGTTTTGCACTTACAATAAACATCATGACTAAAAAAATAATAATAGTTAGTGGTTCTCTAAAAATCATTTCCAAAGATTGCATGATGCTCCATTCTATTTCCTGCACATCCGTAGTCATACGAGAAATAATGTCTCCTTTACGTTCTTCTGAATAATATGACAAAGGCAAGTCCAGCGTTTTGTTGAATAATTTATTGCGCATGTCTCTGACTACTCCATTTCTAATTGGAGAAAGAAAATACATGGCCAAATAGCGGAATAAATTTTTTAAGAAAACAGTTGCAATTACAAACAAACAAATAGTAATTAAAACATTCAACTTGCCGTACTCTTGACCACCGTGCGCAATTAAATATTTGACATATGCAGTAATTGAATCTTTTGAGATAACTAATTGGGGTTCACCTTGACTTAAAATTTCGGATACTTTCTGAGAATTATTAGTAAACAAAACATTTAGGAAAGGAACCAATAAAGCTATCGAGAAAAAAGAAAAAATAACAGAAAGAATGTTAAAGAAGATGTTCCAACCGGCATAGCGCCAATAACCTTTTACATAACGGAGAACACCGAAAAACTTTTTCATTCGCCAAAGATAGTATTTGTAGGCTTAATTTTGCTAATTTTACGGTCATAATAATCGTTAATATGGATTCTACACGTCAGTTAAAAGTATCTCGCTTAATACAAAAAGAGTTAGGTGAAATTTTTCAAAGAGAAACTCGTTTACTTTTTGGAAATGCACTTATTACTGTAACGCAAGTAAGAGTGAGTCCCGATTTAGGAATAGCCAAAGTGTACGTGAGTTTATTTAATGTTCCCGACACAAAAGAACTACTAAAATTGATTCAAATAAACACAAAAGAAATACGAACCAAACTTTCGGAACGTATCAAAAAACAAGTTCGTATAATTCCCAATTTAGTTTTTTTTCAAGACGATTCATTGGATTATGCAATGCGTATTGATGAGCTTTTAAAAAAATAAAACACGCCCCTTGCCCCTCTCAAGAGGGGAATAAATTCTGCTAAGCAATAAACATTATATACAAATTCGTAATTCGTTAAAAATTCGTAATTCGTAGAAATGAACTTACCTCTCTTCATAGCAAAACGATATTTGATTTCTAAGAAATCGCACAATGCCATCAATATTATTTCTGGTATTTCGGTGGTGGCGATTAGTTTTGGAACTATTGCACTTGTCATTATCTTATCCATTTTTAATGGATTAACAGATTTGGTTCAATCGCTCTACAACTCATTTGATCCGGACATTGAAGTTACCATTAAACAGGGGAAAACATTTGATCCGAATTCTTCTGAATTTCAATCTTTAAAAAAAATTGAAGGACTTGCCTATTACACCGAAGTGATGGAAGGAAATGCGTTGTTGAAATATGACGACAAGCAATGCATTGCAACTATCAAAGGTGTAAGTGCCGATTTTGAAAAAATGAGTCGCATGGATACGCTTGTTCGTGAAGGTGATTTTAATATCAACAAAAACAATATTGTTATTGGGAAAGGCATTGGTTATGTTTTACAAACTCGTCCCGGAGATCTTACATCTCTCATTTCCATTTACGCTCCTAAGCGAGGGAAAATAAATTCCATGAATCCTGAAGATGGATTAAATGAAATGAAAGCATATCCTGCCGGAACATTTACAATCAATGATGAATTTGATTACAC
>JAYVZC010000368.1:0-7405 GCA_043783695.1 Bacteroidota bacterium | reverse complement strand
ATTTTGTATACCATTCGTAATTTTTTACATTTGTTCTTAATGAATGACCAATTGCCTTTCGATTCTAATGTCTCTATCCTTTTAACAATTGGTTTCGTTTTTATAATCGCCAGCGTTATTTTATTTGAACAATTCAAAAAAAATAAACTAAGTCTTATTCTACTTTTCATAGCAGGACTTTTTTTATGCTCAACCATAGCAATGCTCGACCCATTTTTAAATAATTGGGATGAACAATTTCATGCTTTAGTTGCGAAAAACTTGCTTCTTCATCCATTTACTCCAACATTATACGAAAATCCAATTCTTCCATATAATTACACTAGTTGGATTGCAAATCATGTTTGGCTTCATAAACAACCTTTGTTTTTATGGCAAATTACAATTAGTATAAAATTGTTTGGATTAAACGAGTTTGCAGTTCGCCTCCCATCAATACTAATGATGAGCCTATTGCCATTGTGTATTTATCGGATAGGAAAAATCACCCTAAATGTAAGAATTGGATATTATGGTGCACTTCTTTTTTGTACAGCATTTTATGTACATGAAATGCTTACGGGCTTTCCTTCTAGTGACCATAACGACATAGCTTTTCTGTTTTATATTACAGCTAGTATTTGGGCTTGGGTGGAATATGAAAAATCTCAAAAAAAATACTGGTTAATTTTAATTGGATTATTTAGTGGTGGAGCCGTTTTAGTAAAATGGCTGACAGGTTTGTTAATTTTTTCAGGTTGGGGATTAACAATTCTTTTATATAAAGAAAAAAGGAAATCTTTTCAAGAATACAAATCTATTGTTACCAGTCTTATCGTGTCATTAATTGTCTTCATACCCTGGCAAGTATATATATATATAGCATTTCCAGCCGAAAGCACTTATGAATATTCTTTAAATTCAAAACACTTTTTTACAGTGGTGGAAAACCATGGTGGCGATGCATTGTACTATTTTGACAATATCCGAAAAACATATGGAAGTGGGCAATTAGTTCCATTTCTAATATTATTTTCATTCATCTTTTTTTATAAAAATATTAAAGAAAGTAAATTTAAAATTGCTTTTTTCGCCTATATCGTTATTGTTTATCTTTTCTTTTCAATTGCTGCTACTAAGATGTCGGGCTTTTGTTATATTGTTAGTCCTTTGATTTTTCTTTCTTTAGCCTCATTGATAGAAAATGTACTGACTTTTATTAAAAACAAAATATTCAAGAAAATTGTTTTCCAAAACACCTTTACCTTCCTACTTTTATTACTAATTGTCTGGGGAAATCTTGATCTACACAAAATTGCATACAAGCATACAATGCTTATTCGCCCAAATGACAATGACAAAAGAATTGAAAAAATAAATGATGTCATTTTTATTAAATCCTTAAAGAACACTTTGCCCTCTGATGACTATGTAATTTTTAATTGTAAAGCAGAAAAAAATATCGGAATCATGTTTTACACCAATTACACTGCTTACGATAAACAATTGAATTATGACAACTATATTTCTCTAAAAAATAGAAAAATCAAACTAGCCATAATAGACAATAACAAGCTTCCCGATTTTGTCCTAAATGACCAAGAAATCATTAAAATTAAAGCACTTGATAGCACTTGGTAAGACATCGCTGATCATTCCAAGATTTCCTCCTTTTTTATCAACAAATACTCATAAATTTTCATTTTTTTATACGGCATAATTTGTTAAATTTGCGACTCTTTAAAAAAATCAGTTTTTATGAAAATATTAGTTTGTATTAGTAATGTGCCCGACACAACTACTAAAATTGCTTTCTCTGCTGACAATACCACATTCAATACAGCAGGAGTTCAGTTTGTAATCAATCCTTATGATGAATGGTATGCTCTTGTCCGTGCGCTTGAATTAAAAGAAGCACAAGGAGGAAATGTGACTATCATCCATGTTGGCGGTGTTGATAGTGAAGCCACTATCCGTAAAGGATTGGCAATTGGTGCTGATGATGCCGTTCGTATTGACGCTGAACAAAATGATGCTTTTGCTGTGGCAGAACAAATTGCTGCTTATGCGAAAGACAAAGGATTTGATCTGATTATGGCAGGTAAAGAAACCATTTCTTATAATGGTTCAATGGTTGGAGCCATGTTGGCTGAATTAATGAATTTACCATATATCTCTTTGGCTACTAAATTAGAAGTAGCGAGTGGTGTTGCAACAATAGAACACGATATTGATGGCGGAACAGAAGTATTAGAATGTCCTTTACCATTAGTGCTTTCTGCAAACAAAGGAATGGCAGAACAACGCATTCCAAACATGAAGGGAATTATGAGTGCAAGAACAAAACCATTAACGGTGGTTCCTGCTGCCAATGCAGATAAACTAACAAGCATTTCTAGTTATACATTATCAGCCGGAAGAGTTGAATGCAAATACATTGATGCTGCAGCTCCAGAACAATTAATTGAATTGCTTCACACACAAGCGAAGGTGATTTAACAAAACGTGACAAAAAGAAATACAGCTACTAATGAACAGATCCCGTGTCGTAGCACGGGATGACGAACTAAAAAATATAACATATGTCAGTTTTAATATATACAGAAATAGCAAAAGGCAAAGTAAAAAAATCTTCTTTGGAAGCTGTTAATTACGGAAGTCGGATTGCAAAACAATTAAATACCACGGCCACAGCGATCATAATTGGTGATGCTGATTTATCCGATCTTGGCAAAGCTGGTGCAACAAAAATTCTGAAATTGAAGAACGATAAACTTGCGGGTTTAAACGGACAATATATTACAGCAGCTGTTGAACAAGTTGTTGTTGCAGAAAATGCAAGCATCATAATTTTTGCACACGATTTTACCGGTAAAGAAGTTGCTCCTCGTTTGGCAGCAAAATTAAAAGCAGGAATTGTTGCAGGTGCGGTGGACAATCCAACAATTTCAGGTGATTCTTTCTCTGTAAAGAAAAATGTATTTTCAGGAAAAGCGGTTGCAACCTATTCAATTGCTTCTGCAAAAAAAGTAATATCTCTTTTACCAAATTCATTTCCAGTTGAGTTAACCGGAAGCGCTGTTGAAGCATCGGACTTTGCAGTTAATTTAGATGCCGTTAATTCTCCGATAAAAGTAAAAGAAGTGAAAAAAGATACTTCTGCCTTGAACTTACCGGATGCAGAATTGGTAGTTTCTGCAGGTCGTGGAATGAAGGGTCCTGAAAACTGGGGAATGATAGAAGAATTAGCAAAAGAACTGGGAGCGGCAACTGCATGTTCCCGTCCGGTTGCAGATATGCACTGGCGTCCGCACCACGAACACGTTGGTCAAACAGGTGTTGCTATTCGTCCAAATTTATACATTGCTATTGGAATTTCGGGCGCTATTCAGCATTTGGCGGGAGTTAATGGCAGCAAAACTATTGTGGTGATCAACTCAGATAAAGATTGTCCTTTCTTCAAATCGGCTGATTATGGTATTGTTGGCGATGCTTTTGAAGTAGTTCCTAAATTGATTGCAGCTGTTAAACATTTTAAAGCGAACAAGAATTAAAGGCCTCTCCCCTTCATCCCCTCTCCAAAAGAGAGGGGGCGTTAGATGAGAAACTCAAAATATTATACTTGTAATCTCTTTTATACCTTTCGGTTAAAATGCGATAACATATTAGAAAATTAAAAATATTTTTTTTATATTTACTCTGCGTCTTCTTTGCAAGCGGAGTTTATCCAGAGCGAAGTCGAAGGACGGTTAAAAAATTTGTAAAGTGAAAAAAGTCAAATTAGAAATAGTAGGTTTATCTTATAGTCAAACGCAAACCGGTGCTTATGCATTGGTGTTAGGCGAGACAAAAGGAAAACGCAGGTTGCCAATTATCATTGGTGGTTTTGAAGCTCAGGCGATTGCTATTGAGTTGGAAAAAATGACTCCTAGTCGTCCGCTTACTCACGATTTATTTAAAAGTTTTGCAGAAGGATTTAACATCCTTGTAAAAGAAGTAATCATTTATAATTTAGTAGAAGGAATATTTTTTGCAAAATTAATTACAAGTGATAGTGATGGAAAAGAAGTAGAAATTGATGCACGTACTTCCGATGCAATTGCTTTAGCCGTTCGATTCAATTGTCCGATCAATACTTACGAATTTATATTATCTCAAGCAGGAATTTTGTTAGACGATGATGCTATTTCCGGAGCGGAAGGAGCATTGGAAAAAGAAGATCTTGTAGAAGTGGAAGAAACAGATTATCTAAAAAAGTCCACTGAAGAATTAAAACAAATGCTTGAAACAGCGTTGAGTGATGAAGATTACGAAAAAGCTTCTCATATACGCGATGAATTGAACAATCGCAAAAAATCATAAGTCCATTTTTCTTAAAAAGAACTCCATGAGTATTAAGAGTCGCCTCACATTAATGAGTTTTCTGCAATTTTTTATTTGGGGAGCATGGTTAATTACCATTGGAAATTATTGGTTTGCAACAAAGCAATGGAGCGGAGCCGAATTTGGGGCTATCTTTTCTACACTTGGATTTTCTTCCATTTTAATGCCTGCCTTAACTGGAATTATTGCTGACAAATGGATGAATGCAGAAAAACTTTATGGCATTCTTCACATTTTAGGTGGTTTGATTTTGTGTTGCATTCCGATGGTAGATAATCCTACTTCCTTTTTTTGGGTAATATTTGGAGCTATGCTTTGTTACATGCCAACCATTTCTTTATCTAATTCCATTGCTTACACGATATTGAAGAATAACAATTATGATGTGGTGAAAGTGTTTCCTCCTATCAGAGTTTGGGGAACCATTGGATTTATTGTTGCCATGTGGATTACCAATCTTTCTGGGAACAAAGCTTCTGCAAATATGTTTTACATTGCTGCTATTGCTGCTATTGCTTTAGGAATTTATTCTTTCTTCTTACCAAAATGTGCTCCTCAAAAATTGATTTCAGAAAAATCTAGTCTTGCACAGAAATTAGGATTAGATGCATTTAAACTTTTTGGCACTTATAAAATCGCATTGTTTTTCTTATTCTCCATGCTTTTGGGAGCAGCCTTGCAATTGACAAATATGTACGGAGATGCTTTCCTTTCGGATTTTGCAAAAATTCCCGAATATGAAAACTCCTTTGTTGTAAAATATTCTACTATAATAATGTCGATTTCTCAAATTTCTGAAACACTTTTCATATTGGCAATTCCCTTTTTCTTAAAACGATTTGGAATAAAACAGGTCATGCTAATTTCCATGCTTGCTTGGGTATTACGTTTTGGCTTTTTTGCTTATGGCGACCCATCTGGAGGTTTATGGATGATTATTATGTCGTGCATAGTTTATGGAATGGCATTCGATTTCTTTAATATTTCTGGGTCTTTATTTATAGAAACGACTACCGATGCGAGTATTCGTTCCAGCGCACAAGGCTTATTTATGATGATGAGTAATGGTTTCGGAGCTTTTTTTGGAAGTGTTGTGAGCGGTTTTATAATAGATAGATTTTTCACTCACGATGGAGTAAAAGACTGGCATAACATCTGGCTTTCTTTTGCCGTTTATGCTTTAATAATTGCCATTGCTTTTGCCTTCCTATTCAAACACAAGCACAATCCCGATGAGGTGAAAACGGTTAATCATTAAGCCCCTCCCTGCCCTCCCCAACTGGAGAGGGTTCAATTTCACAAGCTAAAATTGTAGTTGATATTTTGTGAATATCCTCCCTTGCTTTATCCCTAAAATAAGTTAAAATCAAACTACCTTTACTTCTGAATTTGGCTTATACTGAGCTGAAAAAACTAAAAATTTCCTTATGGCATTTCTTGCAAGTTATTGGTGGTTGATTGTATTGATTTTGATGATCGTACTTTACAAAGTGATCCTTCGAATTTTATTTGGAATGGTAATTATTCCGGAAGACAGAATTGGATTGGTTACAAAAAAATTCGTTCTATTTGGAGAACACAAAGAATTAGAAGACAGCAGAATGGTTGCTACAAAAGGAGAAGCAGGTTTTCAAGGAAAAACATTGGCTCCCGGTTTATATTTCGGAATGTGGGTTTGGCAATATGATATTACTCGCCAACCATTCATTGTAATTCCTCAAGGAAAAATTGGATTAATTCTTTCCAGAGATGGTGACGAAATTCCTACAGGTGCTATTCTTGGAAGAAAAATCGAATGTGATAATTTTCAAGATGCAGAAAAATTTCTTGTAGGTGGCGGACAAAAAGGTCGCCAAGCAGCATATATTACAGCCGGTTCATATCGTATCAATACTTTATTATTTACAGTTAGTGAAGTGGACATGATTCAAATTCACGAAAGCATGGTTGGTGTTGTTACAACTTTAGATGGTACTCCAATTGAAGGCGGACAAATTGCCGGTAAATATATTGATGGGCATAATAATTTTCAGGATTTTGATCTGTTCTTAAAAAGCAATGGTAACAGAGGTTTACAGCCTCAAATTGTTTTGGCAGGTTCTTACAACATTAACCCTTGGGCTGTTCAAATTGAAGAAATTCCAATGACTGAAATTCCAATCGGACATGTGGGAGTTGTTATTTCTTATATTGGATTAGAAGGAAAAGATACTAGCGGATCTGAATTTAAACATGGTAACATTTTTGAAAAAGGTCATAAAGGTGTATGGAACGAGCCTTACGGACCAGGTAAGTATCCAATCAATAAATACATTATGAAAGTGGAATTGGTTCCAACAACAAACTTGGTATTGAATTGGGCGAATGCAAGAAGTGAATCACACAGTTTGGATAAAAATTTATCTACGATTACGGTTCGTTCAAAAGATGGTTTCCCTTTTAATTTAGATGTTGCACAAATCATTCACATTCCATCATCGGAAGCGCCAAAAGTAATTGCACGTTTTGGAAATATGAACAACTTAGTATCTCAAGTTTTAGAACCGACAATTGGTAACTATTTTAGAAACTCGGCACAAGATAGCGATGTAATTTCTTTCTTGGGAACTCGTAAAGAACGTCAACAATCAGCAAAAGAACATATCTCAAAAGTATTAGAGCAATACAACGTAAATGCTGTAGATACTTTAATTGGAGACATTGTTCCGCCAGCATCGTTGATGAAAACTTTAACAGATAGAAAAATTGCACAAGAAGAAGAGTTGACATTTGAAACACAAAAAAAAGCACAAGAAAAACGTCAAGGTGTTGAAAAAGAAACAGCGATTGCTGACATGCAAAAAGAAATTGTAAAAGCACAACAAAGTGTGGAGATTGCTGAACGTACTGCAAATGCAACGGTTAAGAAAGCAGAAGGAGATGCTACAAGTATTAAATTACAAGTTCAAGCAGAAGCTGAAACAATTAAAATGCGTGCGGCAGGTGCGGCAGAAGCTACAAGATTAAAAGCTATTGCAGATTCAGAAGCAACTAAATTAATTGC
>JAYVZC010000367.1:0-3126 GCA_043783695.1 Bacteroidota bacterium | reverse complement strand
TCCCTTCACTTTTTTTATCAAATTAAAGTAAAAAATTATTGATTAAAACCATTAATTTTGAAATACTAATTTAGCAATGCAAACATAGGAGCTATCGGGATTACATTAAACAAGTGCATAAGGTTGGTTATGCAAAGTGTAAAATGTTGGACAATGCTGCGTAGTTATTTTTTCAGAAACATTCTTAGAAAACCGTACGTATTGCCCTCAAAACTTTTTCCACGCAAAGTATGGAAACTGCCAAATGTAATGTCTCAAAGTGAGGTAGAGCAACTATTTGAGCAAACTACCGACTTAAAACAGCATCTGGTGGTGAGTTTGCTTTATGGCACCGGCATACAGCTCAGAGAACTTCAGCAATTGGAGTTTACAGATATTGAGCGGTCGGAGAATCGCATAAAAAGGCCTTGTCTGTCCTGTATTTCATTTTTTTTTTGTCGTTGGCATGAGTGACGGGTGTTTTTAATTTTTTATTTAAAGCGTTGGAAAAAAAAATGAAATTCTTTCTTGGGTGGCAAAAGTGGAAGCTCTTTTGCAATTTTTGGTCGTGCGTTGGCTTGTGTTAATTGCAAATGTGCTTACACCTGTGCAATGGTTATCAATGTTCATGTCTTTGTCCCGTACCGCTTTTCAAAATAAATTCACTGCTGATTAAGTATGCTCCTGATGTAACAATGATTTCTCCCTCTTTTATTCCCGAAAGTATTTCTATAAGGTATTTATTTTCTGTGCCTGTCTCTACCATCCTTTGTTCAAAGGTGTTTTCATCAACTTTAATCCAAACTGTTTTCATTTTTTCTAAAAGGACTGTTGACTTTGGCACTGCTAAAACTGGTTTTGAATTTTTTTTCGGACTTACATTTACATATACCATCATGCCAGGGATGAGTTTGTTTTTTGGATTGTCAACTCTTATGCGGAGCAATTGGATTTTGCGACCTTCCTCTATTGTCGGATTAATAAAAGCAAGGCGACCAATGTAAACTTCATCGGTTGATGATGTTGAATAAATCTGAAATGAATTGTTGTCGTTTATTTTTTCATTGGAATAAACTTGTGCTTCTATCCAAACCTGTTTCAGCCCCGAAATTTTTATGAGAGTCGTTCCTTCTTCAACATACATTCCTTCTTTTATCAGCACTTCGATAACATATCCTTTTGCCTGAGAAAAGAAAGTTATTTGAGGTGATGCCGTTTTATTTTTCTCTAATTCCGAAATTTGATTTTCAGTCAGCCCCCATAATAAAAGTTTATTTCTGGAAGCAACAATCATATCATTCAAAAATTTGTTGACAGTATTTTCTTTTCCCATCTTCCATGATAAAGTGAGAAATTCTTTTTCGTCTGCAAATAGTTCTTCACTGTAAATACTGTAAACAGGATTTCCTTTTCGCAGATACTCTCCTGAAGTTTTAATGTAGAGTTTATCAATTCTTCCTTTTACCCTACTGCTGATGGTTGTTACCTGTGCTTCATCAATGGCAACTGTTCCAAGAATTGTTGAAGCGGGAATAATAGTTTTATACTTAACCGTATCGGTTTCAATTCTCGCTAATGTTTGCTGCCGTTTGTCAAGAGTGATAAAATTGCCTTTGTGCCCTTCATGGGTTTTTGCTTTTTGTTCAACTTTAATAAGTGCCATGCCGCAAATTGGGCAAGCACCGGGGGAATTGCTCTTAACACTCGGATGCATGGTACAAGTATAATATTCACTGTTTTTAAGTTCTGTATTATTTTCGTGCTTGTTCTTACAGCTACCGAACATGAGAGCAATAGAAATAAAAAGGAAGATAATTTTCTGCTTCATGTTAGTTTTCGTTTAAAAAAGTTTCACTGTCTATTAAGTAACCTGCGTTTTCAGCTACTTCCTGATTAGCTGAAAGTCCACTGATAATGGTTGTCAGACCATTAGTTACCGAACCTGTTGTTACTTTCTGTAATTTAAAAATTCCCGTGCCGTTTTGGGTTGCTCCGGTTTTTAACCATACGAAAGAATTTAATCCAGTGCGAAATACTGCCGAAGCAGGGATTTGAAAACTGCCTTTTGTTTTAAAGAGAATTTCAGCCGTTACCAAAGAATTTATTTTTAGTTCTGCTTTAGTATTTGGTAACGCAATTCTTATCCTGATAAATCGTTGTTGGGTTTCTTCAAAAGTTTGTTCTACCAATGCGATTTTACCTGTTAATTGTTTATCGGGTATTAGTTCCGAAATAATTTTTACCTGACTGTTTTCATTAATAGCTGACTGAAATTCAGGAGAAACGGAAACGATTGCCCAAACATTTTGCAAGTCGTTTACACTGAAAAGCGTTTCGCCTTTGTTGATATATATACCTTCACGAATTTGAGAATTAGCAGAACCGAAAGTTTTTCCTGAATTGTTTTTTGCTGTCATGCTCATATTATTCATAGATGTTTTCTTTGTCAATTCATCACCTGTATTACTTTTTGCTTCGGTGTTGAAAATAACATAACCGTCAGCAGGACTGTAAATCGTAACTGTTTGAGTGAATGTTTTATTTTTCTCCAGTTGCGAAATCTGATTTTCGGTAATGCCCAAAAGTTTAAGTTTTTCTCTTGATTGTTCTACAAGTGCTTGCTCTTTCCCTAAGTTCAAAAGGAATAAATGTTCTTCTTGAAAAGTATTTAATTCGGAACTATACAGTTCTAAAAGTTTGTCGCCATTTTTTACATATTGAAAATCATATTTCACATAAATCTTTTCAATTCTACCGCCAAATCTTGCAGAAATATTTTCGGTTCTATTTCTGTCAAAGGCAATATATCCTTGTGCTTTCAGGGTTTGTATTTCGCTTTGTGCCGATAATTTTATTGTTGCCTGTCTTGACAAAACTTGTTTGTTAGGAGAAATAATCAGTTGTTTAATATTTTCTTCATCGGGCAAGTTATTGTGCTCCTGATGAGGGTTGTGTTCTGTTTCAGCATTGTTGCATTGCGGAAATAGAAGTGCCGATAATAACAATACCGGAAGCAGAATATTACCGGATTTCTTTTTCGTATTCATATTCAGCTTCTAATTTTAATATGTTGAATAATTTGTCATACATCTCCGTTTTTTTCATCAGGAACATTTCCCACGCATCGAGCAACACGAAAAAATCTCC
>JAYVZC010000366.1:0-7414 GCA_043783695.1 Bacteroidota bacterium | reverse complement strand
TTGATTCGCAGAGCCCGTATGCAAGGTAAAAATGCTTGCTGGGTTCCGGGAACCGATCATGCTTCTATTGCTACTGAAGCTAAAGTCGTTGCTTTATTGGCTGAAAAAGGAATTAAAAAAACAGATCTTTCACGTGAGGATTTCTTAAAACATGCTTGGGAATGGAAAGAAAAATACGGTGGGATTATTCTTAAACAACTTGAAAAACTAGGTGCTTCCTGCGATTGGGACCGTACTCGATTTACAATGGAGAACGATTTAAGTGAAGCAGTAATTGACGTGTTTATCGACTTACATAAAAAAGGACAAATTTATCGTGGCGTTCGAATGGTTAACTGGGATCCCCAGGGATTAACTGCTGTTTCGGATGAAGAAGTAATTCACAAAGAAGTGAACTCAAAATTATATTATGTAAAATATAAGATTGAATACCCCTCCCCAGCCCTCCCCGAAGGGGAGGGAGCTTGGATAACCGTTGCAA
The DNA here is from genome assembly GCA_043783695.1 of Bacteroidota bacterium. Classification (GTDB taxonomy): domain Bacteria; phylum Bacteroidota; class Bacteroidia; order 2-12-FULL-35-15; family 2-12-FULL-35-15; genus 2-12-FULL-35-15. The sequence continues at coordinate 6,933 of JAYVZC010000366.1, read as the reverse complement.
CTACAAGACCAGAAACTATATTAGGTGATACTGCTATTTGTGTTCACCCTGATGATGAGCGCTACAAACACTTAAAAGGAAAACGAGCCATCGTTCCGATGGTGAACCGATCTGTACCTATCATTTTTGACACTTATATTGATCTTGAATTTGGAACAGGTGCTTTGAAAGTAACACCCGCTCACAATATCAACGATTATAACTTAGGAGTAAAACATAACTTAGAAGTAATTGATACCATTGCTGCTGATGGAAAAATGAGTGCCGCTGCTCAATTTTATATTGGAGAAGATCGCTTCACCGTTCGTAAAAAAATTGCGAAGGATTTAGAAGAGATGGGACAGATTGTAAAGATTGAAGACATCAAAAATAAAGTTGGATATAGCGAAAGAACAAATGCTGTTATCGAACCAAAACTTTCGATGCAATGGTTTTTGAAAATGGATACCATTTCGAAACCTGCTTTGGAAAATGTTTTGAATGGAGAAATAAAATTAATTCCTGAAAAGTTTGTGAATACATACAAACATTGGATGGAAAATGTTCACGACTGGTGCATCTCTCGACAATTGTGGTGGGGACAACAAATTCCTGCATGGTATGCGCCTGACGGAACTTGCTCTGTTGCTAAAACGAGGGAAGAGGCTTTCGATAATGCTAAATCTGCAAATCCAAATTTCAAATTTCAGATTTCAGATCTAAAACAAGACGAAGATGTTCTCGATACTTGGTTCTCATCCTGGCTTTGGCCGATAAGTGTTTTTGATGGTTTTAAAAATCCGGATGGAAAGGATATCAACTATTATTATCCGACAAATGATTTAGTTACTGCTCCGGAGATTTTATTTTTCTGGGTAGCGAGAATGATCATTGCAGGATACGAATTCAGAGGTAAAAAACCTTTCACCAATGTTTATTTGACCGGTATCGTTCGCGATAAACAAGGACGGAAAATGAGTAAATCACTTGGGAATTCTCCTGATCCAATTGAGTTGATTGAAAAATACGGAGCAGATGGTGTTCGTGTTGGAATGCTTTTGTGTTCTCCTGCAGGAAACGATTTGCCATTTGATGATAGTATGTGTGAGCAAGGAAGAAATTTTTCTAATAAAATTTGGAATGCTTTTAGGTTGGTCAACGGATGGGAAGTAGAACACACCCCTAGCCCCTCTCAAGAGGGGAATAAAAATTCCTCCGGAAATAAAATTGCCATAGAATGGTTTGATGCGAAATTTAACGAGCAAGTTGAAATCATTAACGACTTATACTCTAAATACAGAATGAGTGAAGCATTGATGACGACTTACAAATTGGTGTGGGACGATTTCTGTGCTTGGTATTTAGAAATGATTAAACCAGAATTTGTAGATGGAAAATCATTGCCAATTGATAAAGAAACATTTGATGCTACTATTGTTTTCTTGGAAAAAATATTAAAAGTATTGCATCCTTTCATGCCTTTTATCACAGAAGAAATCTGGCATTTGATTGCTGAGCGTTCGGATATGGATTGCATTATTGTTGCGGAATGGCCTAAAACAAAAGCTGAGAACGCAGTTATCTTAAACCACTTCGAGGTAGTAATGGAAGTTATTACCAACATCAGAAATATTCGCAAACAAAAAAACATTTCTCCGAAAGAAAAATTACAAATTTTCGAAAAAGTAAATCAAGGAGATATTATTAAAACTTATGATCCATTAATTATCAAACTGTGTAACTTAAGTAGTTTCGAATATGTAACTGCAAAAGTAGATGGAGCCTTTTCTTTTGTATTGAAACATGCGGAGTACTATGTTCCACTTTCTCAAAACATCGATGTGGAAGCTGAAAAAGAACGTTTGGCAAAAGACCTAGATTACAACAAAGGATTTTTAAAATCGGTGCAAACAAAATTAGCAAACGAAAAATTTGTTGCCAATGCTAAACCGGAAATGGTAGAAAATGAAAAGAAAAAATTGGCGGATGCCGAATCAAAAATAAAAGCCATTGAAGAACAGTTGGCAGGATTAAAATGATTTTCTGATTGCCAATGTACCGAGGCCCCTTTATTTCAGTACCTTTGTAAAATAAATTAAAAACTAAAAAATGGCAAATCGCAGAAATATCAAAAGAGACATCAATCATTTAATTGGAGATGTAATTGAAGAGTATTACAGTGCATTTTTAAATGGTGATTCCAAATTGAGTGAAGAAAAGATCGAGGCTTTGGTGGATGAGTGTGTGGACCTTGCGGATGATCTTATCGCGAAAGTGAACAGTACTAAAAAACTAAAGACAAAAGCGGAAGTGAGAAAACACTATTCTCAGATAAAAGAAAAACTAGGAGAAAGTGTGATCAAATTTCTTGATAAAAAATTGTAAGACCTCACCCCGGCCCTCTCCGAACCTGCCTGCCGGCAGGCAGGGGAGAGGGGGATTGCTCCGGAACCGTGATTGTGAGCACTATCATACCCGTAGTGCGAGTTCTGCTCCATCGCAGAACTCGCAATGACGTACTAAAAAAAATTGTAAATTACACCATGAAACATTTTTTCAAAAAAAAATTCATTTATTTATTTCTTCTTACAATTCTGATTTCTTCCTGTGCTGTCGTTGGCATTCATACAAAAGTTTACAATCCTAAAAAAGCCGGAGCATATCCTAAAGAAACGAAACAGATTTCATTACTTGCTCGTAACACAAAATACAGAAGCTGCTTCGATGTTTATCACAATGAACTAAATGTAGAAGTTGTGCCCTCAAAAAAATTCATCTCCGGAAAAGTCATCATCAGCGCAATAGCAGTAAACGATTTTGATACTCTTCAAATCGATCTTTACAAGAACATGAAAATTAAGAGCATTGAATCAGAAAATCAAGCTTTAACTTATCATAGAGAAGAAGGTGCTATTTTTGTAAAAATGCCGAGAAGAATACTTGCAGAAGAAAAATTTTCAATAACTATAACTTATGAAGGAATTCCTATTGCCGCAAAGCGTCCGCCATGGGATGGTGGATTTGTATGGAAAAAAGACAAAGAAGGAAATCCTTGGATAGGCATTGCTTGTGAAACCGAAGGTTCCAGCATGTGGTGGCCGAGTAAAGACATTATGAGTGATGAAGCAGACAGCACCGATGTATTAATCACTGTTCCAAAAAATTTAATGGCTGTGAGTAATGGAGTTTTGAAAGATAGCACCATCACTGATACAAAAAACACTTACCATTGGCACATCTCCTACCCTATTAACAATTACAATGTTACTTTATACGTTGGAAATTTTAAATTGCTTCACGATACTTATGCAAGTACAAACACCTGGAAAACGACTCAGCTGAATCATTATGTTTTGCCTTATAATTACGAAAAAGCAAAATTTCATTTTCAACAATTAAAAAAATATTTAGCATTCTACGAGAAAAAATTCGGAGCATACCCTTGGCAGCGCGATGGATTTAAATTAGTGGAATCGCCTTATGCCGGAATGGAACATCAATCGGCCATTGCTTATGGCAATGGTTATAAGAATGATTATCAGGATCTGTTTGACTATATCATCTTACATGAAACCGCACACGAATGGTGGGGAAACAGCGTAACAGCAGCTGATCTTTCGGATGGTTGGATCCATGAAGGATTTGCCAGCTATTGTGAAGCTTTATATGTAGAAAGCATTTTGGGCCATGATGCTTATTTGAATTATATGTACTGGCAGCGAATAAGTATTTTAAACAAACGGCCAGTTGTCAGAAAAAGAGATATCCGTTATTTCGATTATCACGATGAAGACATTTATAACAAAGGCTCATGGGTTTTACATACTCTGCGAACAACCATAGGAAACGATTCTTTATTTTTTGATATTTTGAAAACTTTTCGCGAAGAAAATAATCAAAAACAAATTCTTACGGAAAACTTTGTCGACTTTGTAAATAAAAAAACAGGAAAAGATTATACCTGGTTTTTTAAGCAATACTTATTTAAAAGAGAAGCTCCCTTTCTTGAATTCTGCTGGACAGACAATACCTTATATTTCAGATGGAAAAATACGGATGATGATTTTGTGCTGCCGGTAAAAATAAAAATTCGCGACAAAACTGTTCAAATTTATCCGACCACTAAAATTCAAAAGATCGAATTGAGCAATGATTATCCTGAATTTTACGATAATTCGAATGAATTGTATTACGGAGCAGTGAAAAACAAAAAGCTACAAGCCGAATTTAACCGTAACCAATAACTTTGTAAGTAATATAACCAACCACTTCGTGAATAAGGGTATACCAATCGTTGAAGGTAGAGGAATTGGGAATAAACAAATGATCAAATTCAAACTTACGGGAACCAGCATATCTATCAGTACTATATGATGTAACATCTAATCCAACTGTTTTAAAACAATGCATACTTCTTCTCATGTGAAAAGCAGAAGTAATTAAAAGATATCTTCCAGTGAGTTTTTTTTCATCAATTATTTTTTTGGTGTAAAGAGCATTTTCTCTTGTGTTTTGTGATTCGGATTCAATGATAAAATCCTTTTCAGGAATTCCCATAAATAATATATAACGCTTGATGTAATCGCCCTCTTTCATTTCGGGATGAAGCACTCTTCCGGAGCCTCCGGTAAATATTATTTTCTTGATCATTCCTAATTTATAAAGTTCAACGGCTTGCAATAAGCGATCGACTCCTCTAAAAAATTGCGGACGATCAAAATCTTCGTCATACACACTCATACCTCCCAAAACAATTCCAACATCATAGACTTGAAGATCTTCGTATTGTGTAGCAGGAACTTCCCATGCTCTGGAAAATTCATCGAAAATAAAACTGTTTGAAAAAAACAAGAGTAAACCAAATGCCCAATAGAAACATTTTTTTCTTCGTCTTTCATTTTTAGAATAAATGAAAACGAAGAATAATGAAATAATCCAAATAATTGGACTGATTAAAAACGTAAGTAATTTGGATAAAAGAAAAAACACGCTTTTTAAATTAGGTGTCAAATATAGAAAAAAAAACTCACCCCGACCTCACCCCGGCCCTCTCCGAAGGAGAGGGGGATTGCTTCGGAGTGTCTATCTGTCTTTGAAAACAAGGCAACATCGCATCCGTCATTACGAGTTTTGCGATGACGTTCTTGACGAGTAATAACTTCCCAACGCTAATTATCAATACCTTTACACCATGCTTAAAAGAACCCTAAAGCTATTTTTTGAGATTCTTCTGCTGCTGGTACTTATCTTCTGCTTACTGGAGTATAAACTGGCTATTTATGGCATTCAACAAGGAAAAGGACAACTAATGTTGGTATGCAAAGCGAAAACTATTGAAGAAGTATTAAACGATTCCTCCTTCCCCGATTCATTAAAACAAAAATTACAACTTATTACAGAGATAAAACAATTCACCGTTGACAGCCTTGGGATGAACCTAAGCAGAAATTACAGTTCTGTATTTGATCAAAAAGGTCAAACTCTTTTATTGACCGTGTCTGCTTGCGACCCGTATTCATTTCAGCCAAAAGAATGGACTTTCCCTTTTTTAGGAACTGTCCCCTACAAAGGATTTTTCGATAAAAAAGAAGCTAGAAAGGAAATCTTAAAATTGAAAGGAGAAGACTATGATGTGGATGTATACAGTCCATCCGGCTGGTCTACACTCGGTTGGTTCAACGATCCTATTCTTTCAAGTATGCTTAAAAGAAGCGATGGAGGTCTTTCCAATCTTATTATTCACGAACTAACACATGGAACTATATTTGTAAAAAACGATGTGAACTTTAATGAGAACCTTGCCAATTTTATTGGTGATAAAGGAGCAGAAAAATTCCTCATCCAGAAATTCGGAAAAGATTCCAAGCAATACATTGATTACGAACAAAACAAATCGGATGAAAAGATCTATGACGAATATATTTTAAAAAGTGTTGAAAGATTGGATAGTCTTTACCATTTAATGGGAAGGGGAAATTCAGAAGAAAAGACAAAGATCAAAAAGAAAGAACTCATAATGGAAATAGTTCTTGGTGTAAATAAATTACCCTTGCATAAAAAGAAAAATTATTTCAATTATACCATGCAAGCTTTCGAAGAAGGAAATGCTTTTTTTATGGCCTTTACCAGATACGATTCTCAATATGAATTGTTCAACAAAGAATTTACGGAACAGTATAATTCTGACTTGAAGAAATATATGATTGCATTGAAGGAGAAGTATCCCTCCTTATAGCTTTTCTATTCAGATTAAAAATAAATCTAATTTTTTCTTACGCTATTTTTCCTAGCAAAATTGATCTTATTGTTCCAACCGTAATGGCTATTATAAAACTCATTAATGTCCCTATTAAAATATATTCTGTTTGTATTCTCGTTTTTGGTTCTGTTTCAGAAAAGCGAATAAATGATTTGCCTGCAATTAAAAAACCTATTGCCTCATATTGGCTGTATAATACCAAAACTAAAATAAGAATGCGTTCAAATATGCCTATCCATTTCCCTGCATCTTTTAATGTATCTCTATCAACGGCCGCAAATTATTCGGGACTAGACCCGAAATAAATATATGTTCGGGACCAGTCCCAAACAATGTTTGTTTTCGGGTTCTGAGCCGAATATGGATTTCCAATTATCTACCAGCTATCTGGATCTATCTCTGCATATTTTGAGACTAAGTATAGTATGGGTATTTACAAATATTGACACTATTTTTTATTTGTTCAAACCAAATAGAGAATCTGATTTTCTAAAAGAATTATTAGCAGATTTTAAGGGCGTTTTAATTTCCGACTTTTATCCAGGTTACGATGCTGTAATACCAATTGTTATTATAAAAGTCCAAAGGACATTTTGTAATTTACAATGGTTAATGCCGAGAGAGTAGCTGTTGTAGTGCAAAATTGCAAAGCAATTATTGGACTACCTGCCTGCCGGCAGGCAGGTTACAGAAAC
>JAYVZC010000365.1:0-3134 GCA_043783695.1 Bacteroidota bacterium | reverse complement strand
GAGATCAAAATACTGATGATTGACGATGATGAAGAGGATTTCATTCTGGTCAACGATCTATTTTCCGAAATTGGTCACCTTAAATTATCTGCAACTTGGTCACCATCCTATAAAGATGGTTTAAAACTTATCTCAGAAAAAAAGCATGATATATATCTTGTAGATTACCGTCTTGGTTCTGATGATGGACTTGAATTAATTTGCGAAGTTCTAAAAAATGGTTGCGATGTTCCTCTCATTCTTCTTACCGGGCAAAATGATATTGAAATCGATATTAAGGCAATGAAAGCAGGGGCTTCCGATTTTCTTGTGAAAGGTTCTATTTCAGCAATTCAGTTGGAAAGAGCAATTCGATATAGCATTATACAGGCACGGAACATAAAAGAAATAAAACATTTAAATACGGATTTAGAAAAAAAGGTGAAGATTCGTACACTTGAATTAACCAATGCGCTTGAACGTGAACAAGCAATTAATGAAATGAAATCTCAGTTTGTTTCATTTGCATCGCATGAGTTTCGTACTCCCCTATCAGTAATCCTTTCCAGTGTGTCTCTTATAGAGCAATATCGCGAACCGGAACAGGCAGAAAAAAGATTAAAGCACATAAACCGTATTTCCTCTTCCGTAAGAAATCTTACAGAAATTCTTAACGATTTTCTTTCATTGGCACAATTGCAAAAAGGTATTATTGAAGTTGAAAAAAACGTATTTAGTTTGCCTGATTTTTTAGAAATAGTTGTTGAAGAAATGGACGGAATGACAAGTAAAAAAAATCAACGAATCAAATATATTCATGAGGGTGAGACAATAATTGAACAGCCAAAAAAAATATTGAAAAATATTATGTTAAACCTTCTCTCAAATGCCAGTAAATATTCCTCTGAAGAAGAAGAGATACAACTTACCTCTCGGTTGCTGATAACAAGGTATTAATAACTGTGCAGGATCATGGAATTGGAATTCCCGAAATTGAACAGGATAAGTTGTTTAGCGAATTCTTCCGTGCAAGTAATGTAGAAAACATACAGGGAACAGGCTTGGGGCTGAGTATAGTAAAGAAATATATAGAACTACTTGAAGGAAATATTAGCTTTATTAGTAAGCCTAATGAAGGAACAACTTTTAAAATTGAATTTCCACAGATAATACCAAAATAAAAACAATCTTAGTTATCGAGGATAATAATGACATCCGTGAGAATACAGTTTCTGTTGTTTTTGACTGGATTGCACATCAATTATCCGAACCTGATTCGCTTCAAAAACTACCAAACTTTAGTTCAGTAAAAGAAAGCCTAAACACTGTTGATTTTCGAACAACGAGCCAACTCATTTTATTAAAACAGAACTCGAAAAAATAATATTTAAACTGGAAACTATCTGTGTTTTAATTAAACAACAAAAATACAGTCATTAAAAGGCATCTCTATAAATTAGATTTTTTTAGGTGAACATCCCGCAACTATGTGGGATTAAAAGCGCAGTTTAATTGGTTAAATGAGCATTTTAAAAATGAAGTTTAACGAAGAAAAAGCAATATAGAGAGATGCCATAAAATTTAATCTAATCTTAAACTAGTTCCGCCAATGATAACACCATCGCAGGAAATTTCGATGATGTAGTTTCCGGGAACCAATGCACCTTGTCCTTCGCAATAAGTAACACCGCTAATTTCGGTATTAGCATAATTTAAACTTTGTTTGCCCGCAAAATAACCACTTGATTTATCAAACGTAAAACGGTAATTATCATCATAGCTTTTTGCCATTTCTTTTCCGTCAGGTGTAACAATTCTAATAAACACGTTTTTTTCTCCGGCTTTAGCAATTTTGTTTTCACCTAAAGAAAAAGATACTTTTATTTTTTGCACACGAGATGCTTTATTAGTTTCACTTTCTTTTTTACCGCCGCTTTTAAATTTAACGCCTTTAGCCACAACATTAAAACAAGAAAGGATAGATCCTTTTTGAATGGTAGCGTTTAGTACTTCTTTTTCTTTATTTAAATTACTTGTTTTTCCTTTTTCGCTATCCAACTCTTTTAAAACATTATCTTTTTCTACAATTAAAGTTTTATTTAATGTTCCCAACGAATCAATGGTTCTAACATAACCTCTCATAATTTGGCGTAATGTTTCTGATTCTTTTCTCAATTTTGAAATGATATAAGAATCGCCTTTATGTTTTTCAGCATCTTCCAATAATTGAGCTATTTCTGTCTTTTTTGCATCAATTTCTGCTTGTAAGGCTTTATCGTTTGTTTGCAAATTTTCAAAGTCTTTTTGTAATTGCAACAAATCACCTTTTACATTATCGCGCTCTACTATAACTTGTTCTTTAACAACAATTTCATTAGCTGCCTTATTTTTTTCCTGCATATACATCCAAAATGTAACGCCGTTTGTAATTGCCAGTAAAGCAATTAATACCCACAATAAAGCTGATTTTTTACGATTCTCGTTCGATGTGTTTTCCTCCATAATAAATTAATATTTTTTCAAAATTACTATAAAAACAAAGATATATAACAAAAAAAGCAGATAAGTTTAAACAGCCTCTACTAATTCTTAATTAGTTTATTTTACACTTATTGAGTAATCCCTAATTTTTTAGCAATAGCTGCCGGAATTGCTTTTTTATGTAACATAATGCTGGTCGTTTTATACAACACATAACTTTCTGAAGCATAAAAATAGCCATCACATTCGTTTCTGTCTTTACCCCAGGAGTTTTTTACAATGTAGTAAGGTGTAGCGTTTTGATCTTTCACTAACCCCACAATATGCATACCATGGTCATCTTGTGTTTCGTAATTATCAAACGCTAACTGACGGTTTGCTTGTGTTACTTTAAATTGTGTATGTGGTTTTTTTACCAAATCTGCTTTTTCTTCATCACTCATATCTGCAAACGGCATTTCTGGCAAAATTGCTAAACCATCTTTAAAACGAAATCCTTTTTCGCTCACATCTGATGCCCAGGCAAATGAAAATCCATTATTGACAGAATGTTGCATCACTTCCTGAAATTCATTTAATGGCAAATTATACATTTGATCCCAATTCCAATTATCAGGAACTTCTAAAGTAAATTTGCTATAAAACGGATGATGTGTAAATGAAGTTAAAAACAC
>JAYVZC010000364.1:0-3140 GCA_043783695.1 Bacteroidota bacterium | reverse complement strand
GTGTGCAGTTGATTTGATTATTGTGTGTTTAGTTTATACCGATACGCAATATGTAATAGCAAAAATTAAAACGCACAGTAAAATTTGCGTGAATAAATTTTATTTGTGCTACCTTCCTATCAGTCTGCGTTCCAGTTTACGGAAACTTCACTCCATCACACTCGGTGCAATATACTTCAGGAATAAAAGCTTTATATTTGCTATTGATGGCTTTAATAAATTCGTTAGCGATAAGTGAATATCCTTTTTGGTTGGGATGATAACCATCTAAACTTAAAAATCCTCCACTCACAAATACAGTATTCATATCCACACCGTTCCATTTTATTCCTGTAACAACAGAGCGCATATAAGAATTCATATCTACCAAAGCTAAGTTGTATTGACTGGCTTTTTGTGCTATCACTGCATTGTATGAACTTGTTGCTTGATCTATTTCAAAAACTTCTGAACTATCCAAAACATAACGGTCGTTAATCGTTTCAAAAAACAATCCGTATTTATAACATTTCATCGAATCGATTGGAACAGAAAGTGTGATATACTCTCCGGCATGAATCTGACGCACACCACCAATGGAAACTGGATCATTAATTACAAATCCATTTCTTCCTAATTGAAAAACCAATTGAGGTAATCCAGATGCTGTATAAATATCCATCAAAGAATCTACTTGTGATTGCCGCACTAAAACGGCATTGTCCCAAGCCACCAAAGTATAATAAGGATAACTTCTAAAATCAGGAATGTTCGCAATAACACCTTTCGCTCCGTTAGCTGTTAATCCACCCAAAATTGTATCCAAGTAATTTGCAAAACTTGTTGCAGAGGGAATTGGAGCTCCGGTTCCGCCTTTGCTTGCAAAATTGTAGATGTCTTCCATTCCCAACCAAGCAGTTATAAAAGTTGCATTTTGCTGACGAGCATCTTCATAAATAGTAGAAACACCAGGATTGCTAGCAATGCGTCCGTAGTATGGATTTGTATTTCCTGTTATAGAACTATAACCCAATGCCGGATTCATATAATCAGTAACAGTTGCAAAAGGGATTGCTAAATTTTGAACACTGTTTCCTGCCATACCTGTTAAATAAGGTGTTGCAACTGTTGTAGAAATTGTATTTTTTAATGGAGATAGAGATGTTATACCTAAACAACTTGTTTTATATCCTAAATGGCTTGGAGTAACAAACCAACTTTCCCAAAGTTTACTGTTTACTCCTAAACCCTTGTTATCGGGCATTAAAGCCTGATTGAATACTGGTCCGCCAACTAATTTAAATTGTTCGGCTAACAATGCCGGAATAGAAAGCCGTTGTCCTTTTTCATACAACGCTCCATCTTGATAACCGGCTAAATAATTACCACCCACAGCAATCATCTTTGAAAAGTTTGCATCACCTGCATTTGGTTTTGGCATATCCAATTCAGGAGTACATGCTGAAAGGAAAAAACAAAATGCCAAGAAAGAAGTTATGATTGAATATTTCATTTATAAATATTGATACGTTTTTTACTAAATTTTCACACACTCCTGCTCCTCTCAAGAGGGGAATTGGTTAGAACGAATAATGAGAATTAATATATTATTGAATAATTTTATTTATAAGTATAATTAAAAATTTGAGCAATAACTATTCCCCTCTAGAGAGGGGTTAGGGGTGTGTTATACCAATTGTTATTATAAAATAGTCCAAAGGACATTTTGTAATTTACAATGGTTAATGCCGAGAGAGTGGCTGTTGTGGTGCAAAATTGCAAAGCAATTATTGGACTACCTGCCTGCCGGTAGGCAGGTTACAGAAACCGATTCGGTGTTATGTCATTAAACGGCCAACGACAAATTAACAGCTTCTACACTTTTAATTTCAGGAACAGCTCTTTTTATAGATTCTTCAATTCCTGCTTTCATGGTCATCATACTCATAGAGCAAGATTTACAAGCACCAAGCAATTCAACTTTCACAACAAAGTCATCCGTAATTTCTACCAATGAAACATTGCCACCATCGGCTTGCAGATAAGGACGAATTAAATCTAATGCTTCTTCTACTTTTTTTGATAAATCTTTCATATAAGATACGAATTACGAATTTTAACGCCCTTCGACTCCGCTCAGGGTGACATTAATTTATATTTACAAATCTGTGTTTTGTAAACGTAAAGTGCTGAGGAGCTATATTACAAGAGTATTATTCACGACCGCAACAATCATAAATCCCCAATTAACTATTTACTAATTCCTTTTCAACCCCTCTTTGACTATTTACAATAGAAACTTGTTGCGCAATCTTACTTGCCATTTCCATAAATGCCAATGCTTGCGGTGTATTTTCCTGCATCACTGCCGGACGACCTGCATCACCTGCTTCACAAATACTTTGCACCAATGGAATTTCTCCCAATAATGGAACACCCAATTTCTCAGCTAATGTTTTTGCTCCGTCCTTACCAAAGATATAATATTTATTGTCCGGAAGTTCAGCCGGAGTAAAATAGGCCATGTTCTCAACAATGCCCAATACCGGAACATTGATGGAAGCCATTTGAAACATTCCAACTCCTTTTTGAGCATCTGCCAAAGCCACCTTTTGTGGAGTACTTACTATCACAACACCGTTCAATGGAATTGCACCAACTAAAGACAAATGGATATCACCCGTTCCCGGAGGAAGATCAATAATCATATAATCCAATTCTCCCCATTCAGCATCTGCAAACATTTGAGTTAATGCTTTTGCAGCCATTGGTCCTCGCCATACAATTGCTTGTGAAGTATCTGCAAAAAATCCGATGGACAATAATTTTACTCCGTAACTTTCTACAGGAATTATTTTATTTTTTCCATCAATTACTTTTATCTCCGGTCGTTCATGAACCACATCAAACATAATTGTTTGCGATGGTCCGTAAATATCAGCATCTACCAATCCTACTTTTGCACCTTGTTTTGCAAGTGCTACAGCCAGGTTAGATGCTATTGTAGATTTCCCAACACCACCTTTTCCGGATGCTACTGCAATAATATTTTTTACATGAGGTAATAAAGGACCCGTATTTATTTTTCCTGAAGTAACATTAGATGTCATGTTTACCTTCACAATTGCTTCTTTATCTACAAAATGCAAAACTGCATTTAC
>JAYVZC010000363.1:0-16942 GCA_043783695.1 Bacteroidota bacterium | reverse complement strand
TCGGGATAACCTCCCCTTGGTCTCGCTTAGGGTGACGTTGATTGAAGAATCTATGTATTTAATTTTACCTTCCGAATTCATTAAGTTTCCTGCAATTACTTGCAAAAGTGTTGATTTACCGGAACCATTTGAGCCTAAAATAACATAATTATTTTCAAAAATAAAATCGTAATTCACCTTACGAAAAATCCATTCGTAGTTGTAACGTTTACCGATGTTGTTTAGGTTGATTTCTATCACAATGGGCTTATTGGGATGGTTACGGATAACACCCTTCGACTCCGCTCAGGGTGACAATATAACTTTATGTATGAAATTTAAATTACTTTTTTGAATTTTGACTTAACTAATTCCTCTCATAATACCATCTTTCGATTCATGTATGAAAGCAACAATTTGATCTTTTTCTTTCGATGAAGGAGCTTCTTGTTCTATCACTGCCAAAGCATTTGTAACATTGTGCCCTTTTACATAAAGAGTACGATAAATATCTTCAATTTCTAAAACACTTTCGTTAGAAAAACCTCTTCTGCGCAAGCCAACCGAATTAATTCCAACATATTGCAATGGTTCACGAGCGGCTTTTGTAAATGGAGGAACATTTTTCCGAACCAACGAACCGCCTGTAATGAAAGCATGTGCACCAATTCTAATAAATTGTTGAACAGCCGCTAATCCTTCTAATATTACCCAATCTTCAATGGTTACGTGCCCTGCAAGATTTACACTATTAGCGATAATAATATTATTTCCTAAAATGCAATCGTGTGCAACATGCACATAAGCCATTAACAAACAGTTATTGCCCACTGCTGTTTTCATTTTATCGGTTGTACCTCTGTTGATGGTTACACATTCTCGAATGGTAGTGTTCTCACCAATTTCGGTAATGGTATCTTCTCCGTTAAATTTTAAATCTTGTGGTATGGCAGAGATGACTGCTCCGGGAAAGATGCGACAATTTTTTCCAATGCGTGCTCCTGAAAAAATAGTTACGTTAGGACCAATCCATGTGCCATCGCCAATTTCGACATTTTTATCAATGAAAGAAAAAGGAGAAATAATTACATTTTTTCCGATCTCTGCTTTAGGATCAATATGACTTAAATGGCTCATACTATGTTGTTGCAGTTACTTCTTTAGGTTCTTTATCTTTAACAACCTGTGCTAACATTGTTGCTTCACAAACTTCTTTTCCATTTACATATCCTACTCCGCGCATGTTCACTAATCCTCTTCTTATAGGACTTTCCAGTGTAAGTTGAAAAACAACTGTATCACCGGGAATAACTTTTTGTTTGAATTTTACACCATCAATTTTCATGAAATAGGTGCTATAATATTCAGGATTTTGAACTTGCGACAAAGCAAATATTCCACCAACTTGAGCCATTGCTTCTATCTGCATTACACCAGGGAAAATAGGGTTGTCAGGGAAATGCCCTTGAAAGAAAGGTTCATTTAAAGTTACATTTTTTACACCAACAATACTAGTTGAATCCATCTCAATGATTTTATCTACCATTAAAAAAGGATAACGATGAGGCAACATTTTTGAAATGTCGTTGATATCGTAAAGTGGTTTTTTACTTAAGTCAAATGTTTTTTCTTTCTTCTTAGATTTGATAAGCTCTTTAATTTTTTTTGCAAAAGCAATGTTTCCGGCATGACCAGGGCGAGCTGCTAGAATGTGCATTTTTAAAGGAACTCCAACCAATGCTAAATCTCCAACGATGTCTAATAATTTATGACGAGCAGGTTCATTAAAAAAATGAAGTGTTGTATTATTTAAAACACCTTTTCCTTTTATTTCTACATCTTCACGATGAAAAACTTTTTGAAGATGTTTAATTTGTTCGGGTGAAACTTCTCTGTCAACCAAAACAATTGCGTTGTTTAAATCACCCCCTTTAATAAGATCATGTGCCAACAAGGCTTCTAATTCGTGTAAAAAAACAAAAGTACGACATTGAGCAATTTCTGTTTTGAATTCACCATTGTGGTACATTGATGCGTGTTGTGTTCCAAGTACTTCTGAATTGTAATCCACCATTACTGTAACTCGGTTAGCATTTTGAGGAACAGCAAGCATTTCTACTTTTTTAATTGGATCTTCGTATGATAAAGTTTCAGTAAGTTCAAAATAAATTCGTTCTGCATCTTGATCCACCGTTCCTACTTGCTCCAAAATTTTTACAAAAGGCATTGAACTACCATCCATAATTGGCATTTCAGGACCATCCATTTCCATCAATACATTGTCGATTTCTAATCCAACCAATGCTGCTAAAACGTGTTCGGTTGTATGAATACGTGCTCCATTTTGTTCCAATGTTGTTCCACGAGATGTATCCACTACATTGTCTACATCAGCATTAATAATAGGGTTTCCGGGTAAATCAACTCGTTGAAATTTATACCCGTGATTGTCGGGAGCCGGACGAAAGGTTAAATTAGTTTGCTTTCCAGTATGTAATCCAACACCAGAAATGGTCACAGCTGTTTTTATAGTTCTTTGCTTTACGCTCATAATTGGTTCATTGGTTCATTGGTGAAGTTATACTTAAGAAAGAAGAGTTATTGGAACTTTACAATAATTCAATAAGCCAATTTATTATAGCTTCAAATGTATGCAAAATATTGTTAATTGTTATGCTTTGAATAGCTTTTTTTGGGGGAAAGTATCCCTATTATTAGTTATCCTATGCAAACATTGTCGTTTAGTTAAAAAATATTGATGAATGTCTGGTAACACTTCTTATAGTGAATCCTTCGATACTGTGTTTTTTGGAGTTTTGAAATAATTTTTAATATCTTAGCATAGTCGCAAGTATCAAAACGGTAAACTACTCCAAACCATTAAATTTTATTTATGCTGAATTTTATTAGAAATGGCAAATCGTCATACATATTAATACTGATTTCTATTCTATTATTTTCCACAAAACTATTTTCACAAGAAGATTCGCTGAAACAATTATTTTTCTCAAAACTACCGGATACAAGTAGGATAGAAGCTGCATTGCGACTTTCGATGATATACTCAAGTAACAACCCCGATTACTGTATAATTATTGCCAACAAAGGGATTGAGCTTGCTAAAACTTCCAAAAACATAAAACACTTACCGGCACTTATGAAACTCAAGGGTGTTGCTTACGTCAATCTTGGTGAATACAAAAAAAGTGCTGAAGAATATTTTAAAGGATTGAAAGAAGCTGAAAAACAAAAAAACAAAAAAGAAGTAGCCGCTATTTATAGCAATCTGGGTGTAAATTTCTGGTATCAAAAGGATTATAAAAATGCTTTAAAATATCATCTTTTATCTCTTGAATTTCGTAAAGTGTTGGGAAATCAAAAAGATATTTCAAAATCATACAATAATCTTGGTATGATAGAAGTAGAAATGACAAACTATAAGGAAGCTGTTGAATATTATAAGTTGTCGCTTCAAATAAAAGATAGTTTAGGCGATGTGATTGGAATAGCCAATGTTAACAATAACCTTGGAATAGTTTATGAACGGCAAAATAAACTTAATGAAGCAAAACGTGCTTACGAAAAATCTTTGAAAATATTTAAAGAACAAGAAGATAAAAGAGGAGAACTAGTTAGTCTTAACAATCTTGCCACCATTCATAAAAACCAAGGAAATAATGCATCAGCAATTGAATTAGCGAAAAAGGCATTAGAAATTTCGATTGAACTAGATGATAAGGAAGATATGAAAACAGCTTATGAAATATTAGCCGTTAGCTCATATAATTTGGGAAGCTACAAGCTTTCACATGAATATCTAGAAAAATATATATCAATAAATGATTCTCTTGTGGCTGAAAACAATTTTAAATCTGTACAAGAGCTTGAAAAAAAGTATAATACCGAAAAACAAAAACAAGAAATAAAATTATTACAAAAAAATAGTCTCATTAAAGATATTGAAATCAAACAAGCTGAAACTCAA
The DNA here is from genome assembly GCA_043783695.1 of Bacteroidota bacterium. Taxonomy (GTDB): domain Bacteria; phylum Bacteroidota; class Bacteroidia; order 2-12-FULL-35-15; family 2-12-FULL-35-15; genus 2-12-FULL-35-15. The sequence continues at coordinate 12,978 of JAYVZC010000363.1, read as the reverse complement.
CGAAAAAATCTTCTATTAATAATAGGATTAGCGATCATTATTATATCACTATCAATATTCGCATTTTATAAAATTCGAAAACAAAATTATCGACTTACCGAAAATAAACAATACATCGAACTAAAAAATGCACAACTGGAGTTACAGAAAAAAGAAATAATAGATAGTATCAATTATGCCAAACGAATTCAGGATGCAATGCTAAAAGAAGAAGACCACATTAGCATGCATCTTCCTCCACATTTTATTTTATTTAAACCAAAAGACATTGTAAGTGGCGACTTTTACTGGGCACTAGAGAAAGATGGTTTTTTATATTTAGCTGCTGCTGATTGTACCGGACATGGAGTTCCTGGAGCATTTTTAACTTTACTGGGGACATCTTTTCTTAATGAAATTAACGCAGTAGACAAGAATCATACTCCTGCCGAAATTCTAAATCAATTAAGAGATAAAATTGTTAAGGAGCTTAGCAATCAAGGAAAAACACGTGATGGAATGGACATTTCTCTTATTCGAATCCATCTAAAAACTTTTGAAACTATTTGGGCAGGCGCTTATAATCCGCTTTGGATAATTAAAAATGATGGAACATTTGTAGAAATAAAAGCTGACAAACAACCTGTAGGTTACTCCGAAATGTCCACTGATTTTAAAGATAATTCTTTTACACTTTCTAAAGGTGATCACATTTTTCTTTTTACGGATGGATATGCCGACCAGTTTGGAGGTCACAGCGGAAAAAAATTCAAATACCGTCAGTTAAAAGATTGTCTTTATGATATTAAAGACTTATCTCCTTCCGAACAAAAGAAAAAACTAAATCAATCATTTGAAGACTGGCAAGGAAATTTAGAACAGGTGGATGATGTTTTAATTATTGGGATAAAAATATAATGTTCTATCGATAGAAATTATTGCAAAACAACCTCTTTAGTAAAATCATAATTTGTGTAATCGGTAATTATATTGTAAAGCGTATCTCTTTCTATGGGAGTTCTTCCAACTTGTTTAATTAATTCAACTAATTGTTGTGTTGTTAAAGCCGGAGATTGTTCTTCGGAACCGGCCATGGTATAAATTTTTGTAGTATCGTCAATTGTACCATCAATATCATCCACACCAAATGCGAGTGAAAGTTGTGCTGTTGTTCTGCCAATCATTGGCCAATATGCTTTTATATGTCCGAAATTATCCATGTAAATGCGGGATATGGCATAATTGCGTAAATCTTCAATCACAGTTGATTCAGCAATATTACTCATTTGATTTCCTTGATTACGAAATTTTAAAGGAATGAATGTGTTGAAGCCTTTTGTTTTGTCTTGCAATGTTCTCAACCGATTCATGTGATCAACCCTGTGCTCAAATTTCTCAACGTGTCCGTATAACATAGTTGCATTTGAAGGCATTCCTAATTTATGTGCTGTTTCGTGAATCTCTAACCATTCGGCAGAAGTACATTTGTCTTCACAAATTTCTTTACGGATGGTTTCATCAAAAATTTCTGCTCCTCCACCAGGCAATGAATTTTGTCCGTGCTCTTTTAAAATTTTCAATCCTTCTTCGTAACTTACTTTTGCTTTTCTGCACATGTATTCCAATTCCACAGCAGTAAAGGCTTTTACATGTATATTCGGACGAATGTCTTTTATTTTTTTGATGAGGTTTGCAAAATACATCAAACCCATTTTAGGATGAACTCCTCCTACAATATGAACTTCCGTTACTGGTTTTCCATCGTAGCTTCTTACTTTATCTAAAATTTGTTCTTCAGATAATTCCCAACCATCTTCTTTGTTTTTTAATAAACGGGAGTAGGAGCAAAATTTACAATCGAATACACAAATATTTGTTGGTTCAATATGGAAATTACGATTGAAATAAACATTGTTTCCATTCTTTTTTTCACGAATGTAATTCGCTAAGGTTCCTAAAAATCCGAGTTCCCCTTTTTCGTATAAAATCACACCTTCATCAAATGAAATACGTTCGTTCCTAATCACTTTTTCAGCAATTGCTTTTAAATCTTTGGAGAGTTTAGTATCTAATAAAAGGACAGAAATATCAGGACTTTGCATAATCTTAATTTAGAGCACAAATTTACAGTTTGTCGCCTTTAATAACAAATCAAGTAGGGTTTTGTTTTAGGCTAAATACTCCTCAAATTCGACTAAATTAAATAATTTGATTAATTGCATTATACATTTTATGCTTTTAGCTATATTTGCAGTATGAAAGCAATGGTAATTACACCTAAAAGTCAAACCGAATTTAAGTTTATTAACGATTTGTTAAAAAAACTAGGAATTGCGTCTGCAACAATGTCAAAAGAAGAAATAGAAGACATTGGGTTATCAAAAATGCTCAAAGCAGTTGATAAATCGAAAAAAGTAAGCAAAGAAATTATTCTGCAAAAACTTAAATAGTATGCAGATTGAGTTTTTAGGTAAATTTTCGAAAGACATCGATCACATAAGTCAAAAATCTGTTAAAACAAGTCTTGCAAAGTTAATACACCTGATTGAGCAATCAGGTGACTTAACAAATATTCCAAATCTTAAAAAGCTTGTTGGTCACAAATCTGCCTTTAGAGTTAGAATAGGTGATTACAGAGTTGGATTTTTTTATGAAAACCGAAAAATTCTTTTTGCAAGAATTATTCATCGCAAAGATATTTACAAAGTCTTTCCATAAGGTTTAATCAACCATGATCACAAAGCACATTCTATTAGTAGAAGACGAGGAAAATCTCTTAAAAACCATACAGCTAAACCTGGAATTGGAAGGCTATTCAGTGTCTACAGCGGTAACGGGAACAGAAGCCTTAAAAGTATTCAGAAAAAATAGCTTCAACCTTATCATATTGGATGTGATGCTTCCCGAAATGAATGGATATGATGTTTGTGAAGAGATCCGCAAAGAAAATACCAAAGTTCCTGTCCTTTTTTTGACTGCCAAAGGTTCCAGCGCTGATAAAATTCAAGGATTAAAATTGGGTGCCGATGATTATTTAACCAAGCCTTTTAATTTGGAAGAATTATTATTGAGAGTTCAAATTTTAGTTAAAAGAGGAAGTCAGCTGAAAGAATCCGACATACTTGAATCCTATTCTTTTGGTGGCAACACTGTTAATTTTATTACTTATGAGATTAAAGGAATAAACGGACATGCGGAACTTAGTAAAAAAGAAATTGCACTTTTAAAATTATTGCTAGAGCGTAAAGGTGAAGTTATTTCCCGTGAAGAAATATTGGATTCGGTTTGGGGAAAAGATGCTTATCCATCGTCAAGGACAATTGATAATTACATCCTTGCTTTTAGAAAATACTTTGAAAAAAATCAGAGAGAGCCAATGCACTTTCACTCCATAAGAGGAGTTGGCTATAAGTTTACGGAGTAGACTATTTAGTTTCCTCCTGTTTAGCCGGAGTTTTGCCTTCCTCCTCTTTGTCTAAAACCTCAACAATCACATACATCACCAACAAGATTAACAAAACTACAATAAACACTTTTTTATTTTTATATAAAGGTGTTTTGTATAAAGGATTTGTAGCTGTTTGATAATTATACATCAGCTTTTTAAAATCCTTATGTTTGTTGATTTGCTCATCAGACAAATCGGGTTTATCGATATTGAATTTAAAGTTTGACATTATTTTTTGCACAATATTTTTTTTAATTTAGCTAAAATACGATAGATCTTTACTTTCGCATTGTTTTCTGTTATCCCAATAATCACACCAACTTCAGCAAAGGAATGCTTTTCAAAAAATCGCAACTCAATCAATTGAATATCCAAAGCATCTAATTGTTTAACAGCATTCATCATTTGTTTTATTACTTCTTCATTTCCATCCAACTCCGCTTCCTGAGCTATTTGTAACATGCCATTCTGACTCAGACTCACAACTCTCTGTCCGTTATTTTTTCTAAAATACATATTAATTTCATTAAAGGCAATTCGGAAAAGCCAAGCAGAAAATGGCACACCTTTAAACTCATACTTGCTGATATTCATAAGTGCTTTAAGGAAAACCTGAGAAGTAATGTCTGCAGTTAACTCTTCATTATCTGTTCTTCTGTGTATAAAAACAAATATCGACTTATAGTACCTTTCATAAAGCAAACCAAAACGCGCAGGATTTTCTTTTGCTGCAGCAATTTGCTGTAACTCCAGTTGAATTTCGCTATCTGATTTGTGATGAGAGCTCACAGGCAAGATTTGTTTTTAATTAATAATGCGGCAAATGTAAAAAAGATACACTAATCAAAAGAAATAACGGAATGTATTTTTCAGTTATAAAATATGTATGATTCATATTTAGTAACCTGTCGGAGGAACGAAAGAATTTTTATCACCCCAAATATAATTTTTTGCTACGATTAAAGAAAACACAAGTAAATAAAGCCCAATAAAGAGTCCTATAAAGATTATTACGGTCTCTTTATGCCCGAAGTATTCTCTTGCTGAAAAGTAAAGTAATATTAAAATCATTATTAAAGCTAAACTTAAAATCATTCCGAAAAAAGATAAAATTTTCATAGTGTTTTGGTTTTAGGTTATTAATTATTCGTTATCTATTGTTTAAACCTGACTATAATTATCGATTGCAAATTCCTTTAAAAGCACAATACTCGCAATTATCTAATTCTGTTGTTTGGATAAAATTTAATTTTGTATCAAATATTTCAGAAATCAACTGATGCAATTGTTTTTCGAACTCATTTAGCACTTCTATATTCAAAGAATTTGAATTATTCACTTTAACGGTTTTTAATCCCGCACTCAATTCTCTGAAGGTTATAATTCCGGAAACAATATTCTCTTTTATATCGGGATTCATCTTTTGAAACAACCAAGCATAAGTCAATAATTGAAAACTTTTTGCCAAACTGGAATCGTTGCGAATAGCATCCCAGTCCTCCAGTTTTAATTCTTTGTTATCGGCTAATCCTGTTTTGTAATCAACAATCCGTGTTAAACTTCCAAGTGAATCAATTCGATCGGCTTTCCCTTTTATTTTAATGGTTTGTGCGCCTAAAACAATTGTGCTTTCTAACTCTTGCTCCAATGCATTGATAATAATAGGTGTTCCTGATTTTTCAGCAATTTGTATGTTTGTAATTTCAGAATCTAAAAAATTATTAATGAATTTGAGTGCTACTTTTAAGGTTAACAAATTTTTACCATAACTCACTTCTGTTTCACTGTATTTTTCTTTGAATAAATTAAGAGTGGTTGATTCCACCAGTTTTTTCATTTCCTTGATATCAGCAACTTGAATTTTTTTTCCAACAAAAGGCTTGTAAAATATATCCAACGCTTCGTGAATTACATTTCCTAATGTATCTGCACCAATGGTCTCCTCAACTTCATCTGCTTCTTTTAATCTTGCTATAGCATGAAAATAAAATTGTAAAGAGCAATTACGATAGATATTCAAAAGTGATGGTGAAAACCCATATTCTGCTTTCTCTTTTAATTTTTCAAGCATCAATGCAGTTTTTTCAATTTCAATTTTATTCTCAACACCATTATTGATAATTGGAATGCTCACCAACTGCTCTGTTACCATTATATTAGGATTTACTTTTGGTAATTCATAAATCAATTGAGTTAAAAATCTACTTTTCTCACCGCTTCCTAAAGCATCGCTTTCTGTATTATACAACAAATAAATATTGGTTGCTCTTTGTAGTAAACGATAAAAGTGATACGAAAAAATAGAATCTTTATCGCTATAAGTTGGCAATCCGAATACACGCTTTAACTCAAAAGGAACAAATGAATTAACGGTTTTCCCTGAAGGCAAAATATCTTCGTTACAAGAAAGAAGAATTACATTTTCGAAATCAAGTGTCCGTGTTTCTAACATTCCCATTACTTGCAAGCCCATTAATGGTTCTCCGTAAAATGGCAAGGTTGAACTTCTTATAATTTGATTGACAATAGTTCTCAATGTTTTTAAATCTACTACCGACTCAGGATATTGTTCCATTAATACTTGTGTTCTTTTTACAATTTTTGTAAAGGCAAACAAATATTCTAATTCCAAACTGGCTTTATTATCATTGTTTTTATCTTGCTGAAGAACAATCCCATTTTTTATTGTTTCGATAATATAATGAATGCAATTAATCGCATTAGAAGGTTTTTCCCATTGTTTAAATATTTTTTCTAATACTTCAAACTCTTTTTCACATTTGAATTCTGAAAAAATAGAAGCAAGCATCTTTATACTTACAATGACAATGTTTCTTTGCTGTATGGCTTGTAATACTTGCCGGATAGTATATTCTTTTGTAACTGTAAATAAAGCAGTAGCTGTGTAAGCATGACTTAACAACTTTATTACATCGCTGTGATAAAAGCTATAATTTATTTTTCCTTGAGCTAGTTTCAATCCATTTTCATGCATGGCGAAAACAATATCAAAATAACCTGCAACAGGTGTGTTTTTCAAAGGATAACCCATTGTAACGTTAATATCCTTTATGTTTTCGGGGAGAGAATGTAAAACAGGGAACAATAAATTTTCATCGGCCAACACCAAAGCTGTACTTTGAAGCAACGAGTCTATTTTTTTAATCTCTTCAACCAAACTTCCTGCAACCTTTGCCTGAGCCACATTTTTAGCTGCACCAATTACTGTAATCGATTTTTTTTCGTTTGATAATAATGTTTCTTCAATAATAATATTTCTATCATCATATTTTTTGTCAGGTGATACACCTTTTGAAAATCGCCACGATTGATTATATCTTCGGATAAATCGACCTGCTTCTTGATTCACGTTGTTGATGTAATAAGAATCCGTATCCCAAATAATTTGAGCTTTATCAGCATTTAATAATTTCTCGATTATTATTTCCTCTGCCTTATTAAGTGCGTTGAATCCCGCAAAAATAATTTTCTTCCAAGGATGTTTTGCTACACGCTCTTCCACATTATCAGCCACAATACGATAAGCCAATCCTTGATATGCTTGATGTTGTGATAATAAGCGTTGAGAAAAATTTTGATAGTATTCGCCTAATAAATTCCAAAATTCTAAATATTGTTTTTGAAAGTCAGTTAAAACCTCTTCACTATTTAAACTCCATGCTTCCAACTCTTTTATGTCTTTCAGATTTCCAAATAATTGTTTAGGATCAACCAAATATCTATCAATTTCATTCAAATCACTCAATAAAATTTGTCCCCATTTACTAAACTCATCAAAAGTTTCAATATCTCTTTTCCCGACCTGTTTTACCGTTTCGTATAATTCAAACAACAAAGTAGTTGAATCGACAACTTCCAATTCAGCTAAAAGTGATACAAAATCTTCGGTGGCAAGTATTTCCGGACTCCAGAATGTTTTTTTTAATTTTTTTGAAAAGTGTGTTTTAAGGAATAAACCTGCACGTCTGTTGGGTAACACAATGCAAAGCTCACTAATATCATCGCCATATTTTCCATGGAGATAGTTTACCGTTTTTTCGAGGAATGATTGCATTTATACTGATTTTCTAAAATTATTCTTACAAAATGTAAATATAAAAATACTAATTGGTAATATTGTTACGTTATGCTAATTCAATGTATATTTAAATTAATAAGTTCACAGCATAATACCGACACATTCGGTATTATTGACAAAAGAAAGAAACCATGAAAAGAATCATCGCCCTTCTATTTTTTGCGCAATTCATAAGTTTTACGCAAACAGCCCAGGTTAAAAAAGCTTCAGATGCTTGTCCCGGCTCCAATAAAAAAAACAGTACTAGCCGCGATTATGCTTATTTGAGTAAGCGTTCTGCTACAAAAGACAATAGCGATTTCTCGAAACCGAAGTATCAAAGCATTTATACAAAAAAAACAGTTGCAAATACAGAAGTAAAAAGAGGAAAGTCATCTGCTTCGGTAGAAAAAACCGTATCTACTAAAGCAGAGAAAAGGGTTATTGAAGTTCCTGAAGAGAAAAACACTCCGACTGTTGTTGAAGAAAAAAATACTTCTAGTAAATCAACTCCCGAACCTGAATTTGAACCTGCCACTCCTGCTGGTGTGAAAGCAGAAGAAGAAAAGTCTTCTGAAATAAATAAAACTGAAACAAAAATTGCTCCAGAACCTATTGTGGAAAAAGGCAAATCTGCTTCATCTAAAAAAGAGAAAAAATCCTTGGAAACGACTAAAGAGAATAAAAAACAACAAAGAAAGCAATACATTAAAAAAATAAAGTGTGAAAAAAATAGTGCTACTGATTGTCCGAAATTTTAAATATGGAAATTAAATATCCTCAATACAGGAAATATAAAAACAATAAATCTTTCTTTAAAATTACGTCTGAGAAAGAATGAGAAGAGATTCAAATAATAGGAAGTAGATTTATTTTGAATCAATTCACTGTAAAGATTATGCCTGATAGAAATTTTATTCAAGACATAACCTTTGATTACAAAGAGAATTGGGATGTAATTTCAGAAGAAGAATATTCTGCACACAGAAAAAATGCTTCTTCTCTGAAACAATAAAGTCTTCGACTACGCTCAGACTGACGTCACACTGAGTGGATTCGACTTTAGTTTATACTGAGCGTAGTCGAAGTACTCACCATAAACTCAGTCGATTGCGAACAAAAAAAACACCTTGCTAAAAAATAGCAAGGCGTTTTTAAATTCATCACAAATAATACTACCAGATCTCTGCTCTTTCAGCTTTAGGACGATACATTTTATCTCCTTCTTTCACACTAAAAGCATCATAAAATTCTTGCATATTACTTACAGGACCATTTGCACGGAAGTTACCGGGTGAGTGAGGATTTGTTTGCACTAAGTTCTTTAAAAACTCAGGCCGCATATTTCCTCTCCAACCTTGTGCCCAGGAAATAAAAAAACGTTGTTCTGCTGTGAAGCCATCAATTTTTTCAGGGGCAGATTTTCCTTCCAATGATTTTTTGAATGCGTAATATGAAATAGTTAATCCGCCTAAATCGGCAATGTTCTCGCCTAAAGTAAGTTCACCTCTCACATGTACACTGTCAATTGCAATATAGTTATTGAACTGTAGTACCAACATATCTGTTTTCTTTTTGAAATTAGCTTTGTCCATATCTGTCCACCAGTTTTTTAAATTTCCATCGGCATCAAACTGTGCCCCTTCATCATCAAAACCATGCGTTAATTCATGACCGATAATTGCACCCATACAACCATAATTAATTGCATCATCGGCATCCGGATTAAAGAAAATTGGTTGCATAATTCCGGCAGGAAAAACAATTTCGTTCAATGAAGGATTGTAGTACGCATTGATAGTTGGCGGAGTCATTCCCCACTCTGTACGATCAACCGGCTTACCCAATTTATTTACCATTAATTTAAATGCATAAGTATTTGCACGCATAAAATTCTGAACATAAGAATCGCGTTTAATATCTAATGATGAATAGTCTTTCCATTTATCAGGGTAACCTAATTTCAACATTACTTTATCCAATTTTAAATTTGCAGCTTTTTTAGTTTCTTCGCTCATCCAATCACGACTAGCAATACGAACTCTGTAAGCTGCAATCAAATTTTTCACCATCTCTGCAACACGAGTTTTACTTTCTTGAGTAAAATATTTCTCAACAAATACTTGTCCTAGTGCATCACCTAAAGATTGGTCAGTTGCTTCTAAAGCACGCTTCCAACGAGGTTTCAATGCCGGAATTCCTAATAACGTTTTGCCATAAAAATCGAAATGCTCGTTTACAACGTTATCACTTAGTTTGCTTGCAGTTTGATCAATCAAGCCCCAACGCAAATATGTTTTCCAATCGTTGATGGAAACCAATTTAATTGCCGAATTCAAGGCTTTGAAGAAATCTGGTTGACCAACTATTACCGAATTTGTGCCTTTAATATCAGTTGCTGCAAAATATATTGACCATTTAAAGTTTGGCGTTAAGTCCGCCAATTCAGCAAGTGTTTTTTTGTGGTAACTCTTTTCAGGATCACGCAATTCAATTTTTGTCATTGATGCTTTTGCTAAAGTTGTTTCAATATCATAAACAACTTTTGCATTTTTTTCTGCCACTTCAGGCTTATCACCTAATAAAACAAACATATTTGAAATATGCTTTATATATGCTTTTTGAATACCTAAAGTACGTTCATCTTTATTGGTATAATAATCTCTATCTGGCAAAGAAATTCCACCTTGTCCAAGTTGAGTAATAATTTCGGTACTAATTTTTGGGTCTTGTCCGATATATCCACCAAACATGGCTCCTACTCCAATGGTATGAAGGTGAGCAACTGCTTTAATTAAATCATCTGAATTTTTGATATTTTCGATTGCTGCAAACTCGTCTTTTAGAGGAGCAATTCCATCAGCATTTAATTTTACTGAATCGCTGGCAACAGAATAGAAATCACCAATTTTTTGTTTGTTACTTCCTGCTGTTGCAGATTTATCAGAAGTTGCATCATCTAATATTGCTCTTAGTTTAGCAAGGTTTTTCTCCATCAATTCATTAAAACTGCCCCATCGGCTCTCCGATTCAGGAATAGGATTGTTTTTTAGCCAATTTCCATTTACAAACTGATAGAAATCTTCAGTCGGCTTTGCTGTACTATCAATATTTTTTGTGTCAATCCCGGTATTAGGAGCTTTAGTTGCCTCTTCTTTATTGGCATCTCCACCACAAGATGTAAGTGTAATTGCTGAGGCAATCCCGATAGCTATCGGGACCGAAAGTTTAAGAATATTTTTCATGTGTAGTATTTTATTTTTTTTATTATTGTCACATGGTATACACCACGCCTGTTCTTTATTTTTTAAAAAATTGGCGCATGCCTATTTCATGTTTATTTTTAATTTGAGAACGAATTTACCTCAAATCATTAATATGACAAAATGATTTTGTTAAATGGTGATTTTTAAGGATAGTTGGTATAAAAATCAGAGAAAGTAGACAATTGAAAAAAGTAGGCAATAAACAATTAGTAAAAACACAATTTTTAATACTATCTCTCTGTGAAACTCTGCAACTCTGTGCTGAAAAATGTTGCAAATAAAATCGAAAAGTGTTAAACTAACACTCCACAACCTTCTCACCCTCAATATAAACCAGCAATCGCTCCGCAACAATGTATCCCATTTGGGTAAGCAAATCGGAATATCCAATAATCTGTTCTTTGTGTTTTTTGTGTTCTTCACCCGTTTTATAGTCGATAATTACAGCCTTTTTGCCATTTAAAACAACTCTATCCGGGCGATATAATTCTCCGCTTGAAGTCACAATCTCCGCTTCATTCTTAACAATCAAGCCTTTTTCGAAGTGAGGTGACAGTTTTGGTAATTTTAAAATTTTAGATAATGTATTCGTCAACATTTCCTTTTCTTCATTGGTAATAAGACCTTCAGCACACATTGAACTCAAGGCAGGTAAAATATCTTCCGCCACCTTCACTTTTGCCAAGGCAGTATGCACCATATTTCCGTAATCTTTCCCTGCCTGCCGGAAAGGCAGGTTCACTTCTGCCATATTGGTATTCCAGATACTTGGAGCAGCGGCACGCATTTTAATGTTCTCTCTCCAACGATTGGAGTTGAAAGTTGAAAGCTCAAAGTTCAACGTTTTTTTCTCCTTGATACTTTTTTTATGATTTACAGCTTCTCCAAAAGTGTAAACATTCTTACCATCTTGCCATTCGTTATTACTTTGATAATAATAAGCCAACATATCACTCACAGAAGAAAAATTTTCGGATTTTTTGCTAGGCATTCCAGACAATACATACATCCGTTCTTCTGCTCTGGTAAAACCGACATACAAAACATTTAAATTATCTAACAGCGATTTATTTTTTTCTTCTTGATACAAATCTGCATATTGTGTTTCTTCCAAATTTTTATTCGTTGGAACAATTGCGGAAGGAAGTTTTGCTAGTTTTTCATTTTCTATATCGATCCATAAATTCTTTTTTCCATTTTTTGTTTCTGCATTTGAGAAAGGCAAGAGTACAACTGGAAATTCCAATCCTTTTGAACGGTGAATGGTCATAATGTTGACAGCATCCATTCCTTGAGGGATAATTAAAGAAGCTTTTTCTTTTTTCTCGTCCCAGTATTCAATAAAATCGTTAAGGTTATTGTTTTTCTTTATGCTGTAATTTAATACTTCGTCTAAAAAGAATTGTATGTATGCATTTGGAGAAACATTTAATTTAAAAATTCGAATCAACTCTTCACACAACTCATACAAAGCCATTTTAGAAAGATGTGTAACACTAAAATCAATTTTTGCAATTTTCAAAATCGCACTTATTCCTGTTCTACTTTGAAGAGTTTCATCTAAAGTAGTTGTAGAAATAAATTTTGATGCCAATAAATATTCTAAAATTTCGGTTTGAATAATGGTGTCGCTGGTATTCGATAAATATTTTAGTAAAGAATGTAAAAAATTAATTTCAGCCGAATTGCTTAATAACAGTGAGTCTGAAGAAATAACTTCTATTCCATTTTGAGTTAAATAATTGGCAATATCGCTCCCATCGGTATTTTTACGAACAAGAATAGAAATATCTTTAAGTGAATAATTATCTTTTTGCAACTCATGAATCAACTCCAATGTTCGTAATTTATTTTGCTCCCGAAAATCATCTTTTACTCCCGAAATAAATTCTACTTGAACAAAACCTCCTATATTTTCAGGATTAAATCCTTGTTCCAAACCATTGTAAATGCCTTGATACTTTTCATTTAATTTTCCTGATAAAGTTTTAAAAAGTGAATTATTAAACTCAATTACTTCTCGTTTGCTTCGATAATTTTTATCCAACATTTGAGGATTGTGATTGCGAATCAAAGCATCCTGACGTTCTAAAACCAAAGGATTATCATTGTGTTTAAATACTTTTGGCAACTGAGCAAATTGTTCCACTTCACCTCCACGCCATCTGTAAATAGCTTGTTTACCATCACCCACAAGCATTGTAAAG
>JAYVZC010000362.1:0-16948 GCA_043783695.1 Bacteroidota bacterium | reverse complement strand
CTGCAGTAGGCAGGTCTATGTTTGTTAAGACAGAATGCATTTTCGGAGCGTGTCCCCCTCTGGAGAGGGCAGGGGGAGGACTTTTGGTCGGTACTAGAAACACGAATAAACAAGAACATCATTCATCTTACTCAAATGCCTGTTAGTCGTGAATCCTGTAAAAACGCAACATCTCAGAGGTAATCTCGTTATAACATATTACATTGTTGAAAACGTTTGTTAAAAAGTTTGCAAATCCCATGTTTCATAGGTACTTTAGAAAAGTATTTTTATGAAAAATAAATCTCTCTTAATTTTGAACAGAAAAAAAATCATATTCTCTCTTACTTCAATAGCACTATTTATATGTGTTTCTCTTATATGCATTTCTGCGAAAGCACAAACGAGTGTCCGCAATGTTCCTGTCGTTGAAAAATATGTTGTTGGTTATAACGATGTAACCAAAATGAAATTCATGAATGATTCCCTTCTTTATGCAGAAGGATGGCAAAATTTACCTCAACCAAAATTCTGGCAGCAAATTATGAATCTTCCTCCCGACTCCTCAATGATAAGTGTTGCAGCGAGTCGCCAAATGTTGACCAGAGTTTCTACTAAAGAGTGGAACAAACAAACCGATCTTCAAAAAAATGTTTACAGAGATAGTATTAGAAAAGCAAATAATATTCCTGATAGCATCAGCATTTTGGTGACTATCGGAAAAAAAGATTTTTATGAATTTAAAAAAGTAATGCCAACCATCAATCGTTCTATTGATGTGTTCAAACAAAATGGTGTTGACCCTTGGTATGCACAAGCAATTTTGTTGATTGAGAGTCCCGGTAAAATGAATACCAAATCAACAGTCGGTGCAAATGGCCCGTTCCAATTAATGAAAGCAGTCGCACGCAAACAAGGTTTGATTGTGAATAAAACAATTGATGAACGCACAGACATCGAGAAATCGGCATTGGGCGCATCTCGTTTATTAAGTAAAATTTGCATTCCTTATACCAAAGCAATGTTGGACAGCGCACACGTTCCATATAACGAAACAGATCTATGGTTCCGACTTTTGGTTTTACATTCTTATCATGCCGGAGCAGGAAATGTTGCCGGAGTTATTCGAAAAATAAATCCTTGTGAAGGCGGAATGCAGTTGATACAAACCGTTTGGCAAACATCATATGGAGGCTTTAAAAATGCTTCTCAAAATTATTCTCAATTGGCATTGGCTGCATTTTGCAATTTCGATGAGATGATCCTGGCTAATAAAGATTCCGTTTATTTAATTGATGGTGACAGAATGTATAGTTCTTATATGGCTTGCAAGTGTCTGCCTACCGGACAGGCAGGTGCTCCAGACGAATGTGCTTACTTGGGAAACTGTATCACCAAATATGAAAACGATTTTGTGGATGGAATAATTCCTTTCGATTATTTTATTACAAAAGTAAAAACTGTGGAAACCGAATTAAGTGGATTATCACCAAATAAATTTCCAGCCGATGACGGACATATTAACGGCCTTGGATTTCAATTATTAAAAGCACGCAAAACCGAAGAAGCCTACAAACTTTTTAAACATAGCGAATTACAATATCCCGACTCCTGGGAAGTTTATCATGGCTTGGGCGAAACCTATCGCCAAATGGGACAAAAAGAATTGGCACTCACCAATTACAAAAAATCGTTGAAGCTCAATCCCAACAACGAAGATGGCCAACGTGCCATCGCCCGATTAAACGCAAAATAATTTTTTTTTCAAACACATTTTTTTCGTAAATTAGCAATCCTTTTGATGGAACACGGATAAAACCGATTCACGCAGATTTTTATTTTCGGAGCATGTCCCCCTTTGAAGGGGGCAGGGGGATGATGAGAATCATTTTTGCGAAGAAAGTCGAAATGACATACAGTGGAAGAAATATTTTTAATGATACACAAAGAAGACATAGATAAAATTTTTGAAGCTGCTCGTGTTGAAGAAGTAGTTGCCGATTATGTTTCGTTGAAAAAACGCGGAGCAAATTTAATTGGCTGCTGTCCTTTTCACAATGAGAAAACTCCTTCCTTTTATGTTTCTCCAGCTAAAGGCATTTACAAATGCTTTGGTTGTGGAAAAGGCGGTCATGCTATTAATTTTATTATGGAGCATGATAAGTTAACTTATCCCGATGCACTTCGCTACCTCGCAAAAAAGTACAACATTGAAATTACTGAAGAGGAACAAACACCTGAACAAGTTCAATATAATAACGACAGAGAAAGTTTACTAGTTGTTTCTTCTTTTGCACAAAAACATTTTTCCGAAAATTTATACAATACCGATGAAGGAAAATCCATAGGCTTAGGATATTTTAAAGAGCGTGGATTGAGAGAAGATATCATTCAAAAATTTCAATTGGGATATGGTATCAATCAACGAAATGCGTTTACAGAAATTGCCCTTGCTACTGGTTACAAGATGGAATATCTTGTTAAATCTGGATTGACAATTGAATACAAAAACGAAGCGGAAATAAATTCAGAGTCTGGAGAAATTATTAAACAAGCGGAAACAAAACATGCCGATCGTTTTTGGGGAAGAGTGATGTTTCCGATTCACAATCAAAGCGGAAGAGTAATTGCATTTGGTGGAAGAACTTTACGCACTGATGCAAAAACTTCCAAATACGTTAACTCTCCTGAAACAGAAATTTATCACAAGAGTGATGTTTTGTATGGATTGTATCATTCGAAAAATGCGATTGTAAAAGAGAAATTCTGTTTCCTTGTGGAAGGTTACATGGATGTGATTGCGATGCACCAAGCGGGAGTTGAGAATGTGGTGGCGAGTAGCGGAACAGCTTTAACGGCAGGACAAATAAAATTAATTCAACGATTCACCAACGATATTATTATTTCTTACGATGGTGATCAGGCCGGAATAAATGCTGCATTAAAAGGAATTGATCTTTTGTTGGAAGAAGGAATGAATGTAAAAGTTTTACTTTTTCCTGATGGCGATGATCCGGATTCTTATTCTAAAAAAGTAGGAACTCAAGAGTTGAAAGATTTTATCGTTAACAATGCACAGAATTTTATTTCTTACAAAGCAAACATTTTAACGAAAGGAACGAATAACGATCCTTTAAAAAAGGCGGAAGCAATTAAAAAAATTGTAGAGAGCATTGCTCTTATTCCTGATGCCATTTATCGTTCGGTGTATGTAAAGGAATGCGGGCGCATCATGGAAGTGGACGAGCAAATTTTATTGAGCGAATTAAATAAGATTCGGAATAAAAATTTCAATGATAAAAGGGGCCTCTCCCCAGCCCTCTCCAGAGGAGAGGGGGCAGATACTTCTTCTCAACTTGAATCATACGAAGAAAAAAAGGAGCACACCATTGCTGATGCCGAACACCAGGAAAGAGATGTTATTCGTTTGCTAATAAATTTTGGAGCACAACTAATTGATGTTGATAGCGAGGATGATGCAGGTGATGCAATAATTTTAAAAGTTACAATTTCACAATTTTTAATTCAAGAATTACAAAAGGATAATATTGTTCTCGAAAATTTATTATACAATAGTATGTACAATGAATTTGTGCAACACTTAGAAAAAGATGCTGTTCCTGATACCAATTATTTTATTGGTCACGAAAATTCTGCCATCTGTTCATTAACCATTGATTTAATAAGCAGTCCGTACACACTTGCTAACTGGGAACAACACGGAATTTTTCCAACAAAAGAAGAAGCCATTTTAAAGCGCTCTGTTGACAATGCTATTTATGCATTAAAAAGTCGTAAAATAGAAATGATGATCTATGACATTCAAAAACGTTTGAAAGAAAATCCTCCTGAAGAAGAAATGATGACTTTGATGCAAACGCAACAATCTTTGTTGGAAGCGAAAAAAGCTTTTAATAGTATGTTGGGTAGGATAGTGGTGAAGTAGAACAAAACCCTGCACAAAAAAACAAAAGGCTGAAAACCATAATCTATCAGTGTTTCCTTCTCGTACTTTTTATTACTACCTTATTTTGTAGCAAATTCAAATCAATTATTTTCCTGGCACAAACCGGACACCATGTATTGTTGTGAAGTATATTAGTTGGAATGGCTTCCCAACGATGTTTCTTTGCGCATTGCCATAAAAGTTTTGTGTTGATATTCGTATAAGTCTTTGAAAGACATTTGCCACCTTTTAACTTTGCTGTCTGTTGCATTTCTTCAATAGTACGTCTGCCCTTGCCAGCGCAGAACGGACACCATGAGCCATTTACAACATGTGCACCAGCAGCACTCCATACATGATTTTTCGCACACATCCATTTCATAGGTGTGCTTACATTAATATATTCAGTTGAAAGTAATCCGCCTCCCTTCTTTTTCGCATAACGTTGATAAATCGCAATATCATTCCGTTGGCGTTTCGACTGTTCCAATCGTGAACAAATAGGACACCAACGTCCCATAAATATTGAATTGGGCTGTGCCTGCCATTTATGTTTTTGCTCACATTGCCACCAAAGTTTTGTCTGGCTGTTTGTGTATTTATTTGAAAGACATTTCCCGTTGGATTCTTTTGCCTTAAACTGCATGTCTTTAATTGTTCGTGGTGCGTGACCAGAACAATACAGGCACCAAGTATTTCTATTCTTTACTGATTTAGCAGTTGCTTCCCATTGATGCTTCTCTTTGCATTGGAATTTTAACTTAGCATGATTATTTATATATTCTTTTGACAAACATTTCCCACCTTTCTTTTTTGCAATTTGCTGAAGCTCTTCGAGTTTTTCATTGCTGGTCTCCTTCTTAGCACATTGCATACACCACCCGCCTTGTCTGATAATAGAATAGGAAGCATCCCATGTATGTCCTTTCTTGCATATCCATTTGAGGAGAGATTCATCATTAAAATATTCCTTGCTTAAGCATTTGCCGCCATAATTATGAGCAAATCCTTGCATTTGTTGTATGGTATATCTGATAGGCATTTTTCTTACTAAGCTATACTATTAATTAGAACCTTTACACAAAATACAACATTATATCCCAAAACTAAGTTTCAAATGCCCTCCAAGCCCTTCGCGAATAATTCTCATAAGCGTGGAAAGTCTAATGTCCGAAGCGTCATTTTCAATTCGTGAAATATAGGTTTTAGTCGTTCCACATTTCTCTGCTAGTTGTGATTGCGTCATTCCTTGATCTTTACGAAGTTCTTGCAACATAACACCAAGTTTGAAAGCTTCAAATCCTTCTTCGAATTTTTCTCTGCTTTTGCTTCCACGTTTTCCATATTCTTTGTCCAAATGGCTAGAGAAGGATGTTAAATTTTTATTTGTGTTTTTCTTTTTCATTGAAATATTTCTTCAACTATGCAGCAATTTTTTCTTGTTCTTTTTTTTGCGAGGGCATTTTTTTACCTGTTGCTTTATAGTAAGCAATTATTTTACTTATTTGTTTCCTGTCTTCTACAGTCAATGGAGTTGGGTCAACTACAAAGTCAACACCAGCTGGTTCTTTTATGTGTCCCATTATTTTTAAAGATATTTTCGTCCCTACGGGACTTAGAGGTTGGGCTGAAAATTATTTTTTCTACCGATATTCTGTCCCTACGGGACAAATTATCAATGTTTTCATTCTTAATTTTTAAAAATTAGCTATGCAGCTTTCTTAGAAGAAGATTTGCTTTTCTTTTCTTTAAGTTTTTTGATAAACTCACTCAATTCCTTTTCCTCTTTTTTTGTCAAAGGTCTGCTTTGAATGTAGTCAACATCAAGTTCTTGATTTTTAGTTTTCATATTACTAAGATTTAAAATATTTGTCAACAAGTCTTAAAGCAGCTGTAGTGTCGATAACCATTAAATGATTTCCGTAATGAATAGCATTCAGGGTCTTCGCATAATGGTCGATAAGATTTGTCTTTGAATGAAAGGAAACAAAACCATCGCTTCCTCTTTGAAATGAAAGTCGGCAAGCAAAAGCAACAAGATTTCCTGCTACACCTTCGTATAATTTTCCTTTTCCTTTATTGAAAGGAGCTGTTTCTATTAAATGCAGAAAAACATTGTCGGGTCTAATTGTAACGCTTGTAATTCCTTGAACAATATTAGGATTGTTTACAATTGTCAATTTATAAACTTCTCTGTCTGGTAAATTAAGTTCTTCTTTCCAGTTAAAAAGCCATCCATTTTTCTTTTGAACTTGTTTTAAATCATCTTTAGATAATAGCGAAACTTCGGTTGGGAAATTGTCTCCTGAGATACTATTTGTAATAGAATTAGTCAGTCGGTCTATAACAAAGTCGTTGTGATATTTTGTCGTCTTTTTCACGCTTAAAGGTACAAATTATTACTGTTATTTCCAACTAGAATTTGGAACGTGCCATTATCTAGAAAAAGCACTTTCTTGGAAAATTTGGCAAGCATTTTATTAATTTTATATTCGATGATTTAACCAAAAAATGATGTTTAACATCTTTAGCCTGCATCAAAACTCAACAGCACCATGCTGAGTGGTATGTCGGAATTCCCGACATACCACTTGTTCTACCAGTTCGTCATCTTCAAAAATATTTTTTGATGCCCTGTAATCGTTGTTCGTCCTTTTTCAAACAATTCAGCGATGCTTTTTTGAGTAAGCCAAAGGGTTTCATCCTGAAAATAAACATCAATATTTACCTTGCCATTTTCCGTTTGAAAAATCACAAAATTAGATAACTGCTGTAATTCTGTTTTTTTATTTTGATTCTTTTTCATTGAAGCTTATTAAGATATTTCGTCCCTCCGGGACAAATTTAATTTATTTTAAATGAACGAATCTTGTTTAAAGAATTCGCAAATTCGTCCTTATTCGTTATCCGTAATTTTCATATCCTTCACATTCATCTGCAAAGAAATCTTCCCATTATATTCATTCTCTTCAATTGCATAACACGCACTGAAAGTTTTTTTGCGCAACACAGCATCAAAATGCTGAGCTTGTGAAAAGGCAATGGCCGAAAATGTTTCTTTTGGCTTTTCTGCTGATTGAATATCCATTTTTAAATGGTTGTTTCCTACAATACGAACATAACCTTTATCAATAAGATTCTTACTCATGAATACAGGCGACATATTGCCTGGACCAAATGGTTCGAACTGTTTTAGTATTCTGAAAAACTTAGGTGTGATGTCAGATAATTTTAATTCTGCATCAATTGAAATTTCAGGAACAAGCATGTGATCTTTAATTGTTGCAGAAACTACTTCTTCAAATCTTTGTTGGAAGGCTGCAAGGTTTTCTAATTTCATGGAGAGGCCTGCTGCATATTTATGTCCGCCAAATTGTTCCAACAGATCCGAGCACGCTTCAATAGCATCGTATACATCAAAATCTTTTACAGAACGAGCAGAACCTGTAGCCATTCCATTCGACTCCGTAAGTACGATTGTTGGGCGATAATATTTTTCTATTAATCGGGAAGCAACAATTCCAATCACACCTTTATGCCAGTCAGGATGAAACAAAACAGTTGATTTACGGTTTATCAATTCTATGTTTTCATCAATCATGCTTAATGCATGCTGCGTAATGCTTACATCCAACACTCTGCGTTCGGTATTGGAAGTATTAATATTTATTCCGGATGTTTTTGCATCGGCATGATTATCGGAAACCAAAAGTGCGACTGCATTTCTTCCTGTTTCAATTCTTCCAGCAGCATTTATACGCGGACCAACGGTGAACACCAATTCGTTCATCGTTACTTCTTTTTTGATGTTCGCTAAATCCAAAATTGCTTTGATTCCTTTGCGTGGACTTTTATTGATTTGTTCTAAACCGAAATAACACAAAGCACGGTTTTCTCCAACAATAGGAACCAAATCCGAAGCAATGGAAATAGCAGTTAAATCAAGGTATTGAGTAAGATCTGAAAAAGGAATATTATTTTTTTGAGAATAGGCTTGTACCAATTTGAATCCAACTCCGCAGCCACATAATTCGTCAAAAGGATAATTGCAGTCGTTACGCTTAGGATCTAAAATGGCAATTGCTTTTGGAAGTGTCTCACCCGGACGATGATGATCGCAAATAATAAAATCGATGTTTCGTTCATTTGCATAATCTACTTTATCGTTTGCTTTAATTCCACAATCGAGTGCAATAATTAATGAGAAATTATTTTCATTTGCGAAATCAATTCCCATAAAGGAGATTCCGTAACCTTCTGTATAACGGTCGGGAATGTAATAATCCACAAGACCTTCGGAATCAGGCAGACTCTTCAAAAAAGAATATACTAATGAAACAGCAGTTGTTCCATCCACATCATAATCGCCAAACACAAGGATTCTTTCTTTTTGAGAAATTGCTTTTTCTAAACGGGAAATTGCAATATCCATATCCTTCATTAAAAAAGGGTCATGCAAATCATCTAAAGAAGGTCGGAAAAATTTTTTCGCATCGTCATACGTTGTTATGTCTCTTTGCACCAACAAATTCACTAATACTTTATCAATCTTCAATTCTTCTGCAAGTTGATTTACAACCATCTCATCTGCACTTGAATTTATACTCCAACGTTTTTCCATATACTAATCTTTTTTTTATCTTACTTTATGCTGCAGTTAGAGCACATTGTTTAATCGCATTCAGTTCTGCCTTCTTTTGGTTTTCCTCCTCTTCAATATCAAAGTCATCCTGAAGTCCGAGCCAGAATTTAGCAGAGTTTCCGAAATACTTAGACAGCCTGAGTGCAGTGTCTGCCGTTATCCGTCTATTCCCTTTTACAATCGCAGAAACACGTGTTTGCGGAATCCCAATATCTTTGGAAAGCTTGTAGGCACTAATTTCCAATGGAAGTAAAAACTCTTCATTAAGAACTTCTCCCGGATGTATGTTTTTTAGTTTTTTACTCATCTGTTCTTATATTTTTAAGGTATTCATGAATGCTTACGCATTGCATTTGCGTTCATTTAATGATAATCTATTATTTCAACTTGCTTCGCATTTCCCTTACTCCACTTAAAAATTATGCGGCACTGGTCGTTAATTCTGATTGAATAGAATTCTTTGAAATTTTCTTTCAATTTTTCCAGCCGGTTTGACGGTGGAATCTGCAAGTCAGTCAAATTTTGTGAATTATTCAACATTCTCAGCTTTCTTCTTGCCATTTCCTGTATTTCAGTCGACAAACCTTTAATTCGCTCGCCTTCCCAGATCTTCTTGGTGTCTTTGTCGCCAAATGATTGAATCATACTGCCGTTTTACGTTACTTACGTCAAAGGTAAGTAATTAGTTTACATTTTCAAAATCTTTCAGCTAAATTCAGCGACCCCAACACTCTTGAATATCTGTTAATTTATCCTACTTTTATGTAAATTTAAGTAAATGAAAAAGATTCTACTGCTAACTATTTTAGTATTCACAATATTAATTGCAAAATCGCAAACATATACAAGCACTGCGGGAGGTTCAATTCCTGATGCTGGTCCATTAGTTTCTTTTCCTATGACTGTTTCGGGGCTTTCACCAGCAACTATTGATACGATCTTTGGTTTGGAAACAATTTGTCTTACGATTACTCATACTTGGGATGCCGATCTAAATATTTCCATTCAAGCTCCTGATGGTTCGATTGTTGACCTCTCAATTTCAAACGGTTCTGATGGAGATGGCTATACATCAACTTGTTTTAATGCATATGCCACCAACTCCATTGTTACAGGTGCCGCTCCATTTACAGGAACATTTCGTCCTCAAGGATTTATTGGTGCCTTGAATAATGGTCAAAATGGAAATGGTGTTTGGAAATTATTAGTACAAGATAATTATAGTGCCGATACAGGAAGTGTAATTAACTGGAGTATTACTTTTGGAAATACTCCCGCAAAACCATTCAAATTTTCTTCATCAAACTTACCGATTATATTAATCAATACAGGTGGCATAGCTATTCCCAATGAGCCAAAAATGCAAGTTCAAATGGGAATTATTTATAATGGAATTGGAGTAAGAAATTATATTACCGACCCATTCAACAATTACAATAATAAAATTGGAATTGAAACAAGAGGTTCCAGCTCTTCTAGTTTCCCCCAAAAAACGTATGGTTTTGAAACTCGAGATATTAATGGAATACAAAAAGACACGGTAGTTCTTGGAATGCCAACTGAACATGATTGGATTTTATATGCTCCCTATGATGATAAAACTTGTTTACGAAATGTATTGAGTTATGATGTTGCCAATAAAACCGGACATTATGCCTCACGAACAAAATTTTGTGAATTGGTTATAAATGGTCAGTATCAAGGGATTTATGTGTTGATGGAAAAAATAAAACGAGATAATAATCGTGTATCGATTTCTACCCTTCTGCCAACAGATATAACAGGAGATCAACTTACAGGAGGATACATCATTAAGGTTGACAGAGTTGATGGGCCAACAAGTTACTGGACATCGCCTTACTTAGCCAGTGATGGCTCGAGTGTAAATTTTGTTCATGTATATCCAAAAGACGGAATCATTGCTCCCCAACAAAGAAATTATATTATGGCTTATATTGACACTGTGGAAAATGTATTAGCAGGTTCAATGTTTGCTGACCCAATTAATGGTTATCGAAAATATATTGGTGTAAATTCCTTTATCGATTATTTTATTTTAAATGAAGTTAGTAAAAATGTGGATGGTTACAGATTGAGTACATTTTTTTATAAAGACAAACAAAGTATCGGAGGGAAATTACAAGCCGGTCCGGCATGGGATTATAATTTAGCCTGGTGGAATGCCGATTATTGTTTGGGAGATTTAGCAACTGGCTGGGCTTATGATATTGGAGCTGTTTGTCCGGGTGGCTGGCAACCCAATTTTTGGTGGGGACGATTGTTGCAAGATCCAACGTATACCGCTCAATTGCGATGCAGGTGGGAAGAGTTGAGATTAACTACGTTAAGTATTCCTGTGTTAAATAATTATGTTGATTCATTAGCAACTTATTTGAATGAAGCACAAGCCCGTCACTTCACTGCTTGGCCTATTTTAGGGGCTTACACTTGGCCTAATCCAAGTCCACTTCCGGCAGATTATCTTGGAGAAATAACAGCAATAAAAACCTGGATTTCAAATCGTATTTTATGGATGGATGCAAATTTGCCCGGGATATGTAATGTTGGAATCAATGAGAATGTGTTGACTGAAAATAATTTTACTGTTTATCCAAATCCTTTCAGCAATTCCTTTCATCTGCAATTTTATTTACTGCACTCCGAAAACTTTAAAATTGAGATCACTGATATTCTTGGCAAAGTTGTAAAAACTATTGTGCAAAAAGAATTTGTTGAAGGTGAAAATAATCTGGAAATAAATATCAGTGAAGGAGAAATGAGCAAAGGCATATACTTATTGAATGTGGTTTCCGACAAGGGAAGAATTGTGAAGAAGTTGACTAAAGTGGAGTAGGATGGCTTAGATAAATCCACTCAGACTTACAAATGAGGCGTCACACTGAGCGTAGTCGAAGTGTTGTCTCTCAATTGCGAAATCCTGCACTTCGACTATGCTCAGTGTGACGTTTCGATTCTGAAAATTCTGAGTTGAAGCGATGAAATCAAAGACTATTTTTTCAATTCCCCTTTTTTATAATTCTCTGCCTTAGTTAATTTTCCGATATCATCAAATTCTTTCTAAGCTCCTTCTTTTGATCCGTGAATATATTTTCCAATGATTTTTATTTTACCGTTTTCAAAATATTCACGATACTCTTCTTCTTCAAAATTATTTACAAACTTCACTTCCGAATTAATATTCCCATTTTTATAAAGTGTTTTTTGAATTCCTTCCAAAGAGCCATTTATATAATTGTATTCAACACTTACTTCACCATCAGGATAAAACCATTTAGCAACTCCATCACGTAAATTATTCTTATACCTCCCCGATTCTTGAATTTTTCCATCCGAATAATAAACTTTTTTAACTCCATTTAAAGTGCCCATTTTATATTCGGTTTCCGATTTTACTTTTGCTCCATTATAGTAAACAACACTTAATCCATTCAACGTATCATTTATATATGTTTCTCTTTGATAATAAAAACCTGCTCTATCAATTAAAATATACATTCCGTTTATCATCCCATTTTTGTATTCCCCTATGTTACTAATTATTCCATTTGGATGATAGCCTATCCAAAGTCCTTCTTTTTTGTCATCAATATAATTTCCATAAAAATCGTTTGTCCCCGTTGTTTCTTTCCATAAACCAATTTTTTTCCCTGAATTATCCTTTTTGTTTGTGTCAGCGGGAGAAATTGAATTTGCAGCCAAAGAAAGACTAAAGCAGATTATGGAAAGAAGTAATAAAATTTGTTTTTTCATACAACTAAAACTTTAAAAATTATAACCATTTCTTTTTTCTAAAATAGAATAACAAAGAGATCATGATAGAAAGCATTACAATCCAGGCAAATATATAACCCCATTTAGAATGTAATTCAGGCATAAATTCAAAATTCATTCCGTATACACCTGCAATAAAAGTAACAGGAACAAAAATTGTTGTAATGATAGTCAACACTTTCATTACTTCGTTCATTTTATTACTTACACTTGATAAATAAATATCCATCATCCCAGAAAGCAAATCTCTAAAAGTTTCAACTGTATCAATCACACGAATAGTATGATCGTGAACATCTCTTAAATAAATATCTGTTGATGGTTTTATTAATTCGGTTTCGCTTCTTTCCATGTTGTTAATTAATTCCCGCATTGGCCAAACCGATTTTCGTAAAAAAATCATTTCTCGTTTCATGCCGTGCAACTGTCGCATTGTTTCTTTTGTTGGCTCGTCTATTAGATCTTCTTCTAACACTTCAATTCTATCGCCAATTTTTTCCAGAATACCAAAATAACAATCTACCACCGCATCAATTAAAGCGTAGGATAAATAATCGGCTCCCATTTTTCGAATGCGGCCCTTTCCTAAACGAATTCTGTTCCGAATCAAATCAAAAGCGTCTCCACCATGTGCTTCTTGAAAAGAAATTACCATTCCATCAAACAAAACAACACTTAGCTGCTCCGACTGTAATTCACTTTCGAGGTATAGCATTTTCATAATGGAAACTACGTAATTATCATAGTCTTCAAATTTTGGGCGCTGATTGGTATTTACAATATCTTCAAGTGTAAGCGGATGAATATTAAAGCGTTTTCCGATAGCATCAATCAATTCTACATTATGAATTCCATCCACATTAATCCATCTTACCATACTAGGGTCAACATAATCAAGACATTCTCCTAAATCATAAAATTCTTTTTCAATGAAATTTGTTTCATTAAATTCAATCAAAGAAATTTTAACTCTATCTGTTTGTTTATCTCCGTGATAAATTATTGTTCCGGGAGGTGCGCCTGTTTTGTTGGTTTCGTCAGTCATATTAAAAGTTTTAATTACTCTCTTCTTCAGAATGGTTGGTTTTATTTTTCCCTTCTACCACAATTACAATTTCTCCTTTTATCGTTTTTGTTTTAAAATATTCGGCAAGTTCCAAAAGTGTTCCGCGTTTATTTTCTTCAAACATTTTTGATAATTCACGAGATACAGAAGCTTTTCTTTCAGCACCAAAAAACTCAATGAATTGTTCCAAAGCTTTCACTAAACGGTGTGGCGATTCATAAAAAATCATTGTTCGCGATTCATTTATTAAACTTTTGATTTTTGTCTGACGTCCTTTTTTCTGAGGAAGAAATCCCTCGAAACAAAAACTATCACTAGGCAATCCTGAATTAACGAGTGCTGGGACAAAAGCTGTGGCGCCCGGCAAACATTCCACTTCAATCCCTTTTGCAATGCATTCACGAATTAATAAAAATCCAGGATCAGAAATCCCGGGTGTTCCTGCATCGGTTATTAAAGCCACTTTTTCTCCATTAGTAATCCGCTCTGAAATCATTTCCACCGTTTTGTGTTCATTGTGCATGTGATGAGCAAACATTTTTTTATGAATATCTAAGTGCTTCAACAAAATTCCTGATTTACGAGTATCTTCTGCCAAAATTAAATCCACTTCTTTCAAAATACGTATCGCCCGAAGAGTAATGTCTTCGAGATTTCCAATTGGGGTAGGTACGATGTATAGTTTCATTTTTTTCTTTAAAAGGGAGTTGTGGGGTATAGTTGTTGGTGGCCGGCACAGTTCCAATCCTTTCTCACAGTCGCATATAAATATTGGTCGACAAATTTATTATTTAAAAATTCTGCTTGTCGCAGAGTTCCTTCTTTTTTAAATTTAAGCCTTTCTGGAATAGCTTGGCTTTTGAGATTATCTGTTGCACATTTTATTTCTATCCGATTAAGTTCCAAAGTTGCAAAACAATAATAGATCAACTTACTACACGCATTTGTCATAATGCCGCGTCCTTGAAAAGTGTCTGAGAGCCAATAACCAATGGTGGTGATTTTATTTAAATGGTCGATTTTGTGTAGAGAAATAAGTCCGGCAATACTATTGTCAACAATTATACAAAGGTCAATCCCAAATTTGTTTTCATAACGCTGTCTACAAAATTTAATAAAGTCGCGGGTGTTGTCAATGGACTTTGAACTGTCAACCCAAGGCAACCATTGTCTTAGGTAAGGTCGGCAAGGGTTTATTAAATTGAAAACTTTGTCGGCATGAGTGTCGTCAATTAATACTAATGAAATCTTATCATCAACTTTTATTTCCATGTTGTCTTATGCTTACCACTAATGTTTTTGGGCTTTGCGATGTACTTGACCTCAATTGCAACATTTTTAAATAAAGTTATACCACAAAAAAATAAAGTTGCGTATTAAGAGTACTAAATATACTAAATATTTCATCTCTCAACTTCGCTCGAGATAATAATTACGAAAACTAATGAATAACCTTTAGGCATCGCATAATTAATTCAAAACGCCTACAAAATAGTGTTCGCAAAAAAGTGAACGATTTATTGCCCCGCAGTAGAGCTGTGAGAGATTTACGGAATAAATTTGAAATGTTCGATTTGGTATAAAGTTCTGTGCTAAAAATTTTCCACTTCATAAATCATCGGACTGTTATAGCTCATACTCGGAGCAAATTTTTTCACTCTCTTTTTCCTAATTCTATGATCGCGTTTTGATCCGCAACCTGGTTTTTGTTGTGTACAACTTAGCTCAGAAGTAATAATTATTCCTGCAAATAGTATAAGTACTATACTCAGTATTTTAAATTGGGGGTGAAAAAAATATCGTTTCATCCTACTAAACTAATCTATTTAATTATTATTGTGGTATAGAGTATTAAAGATACAAAAAATTCTGTTGTATAGAACAAAAGTTCAACTCCCAGCATCATATCTATCGAAGGTCATGTCATGCTGTCACGCTGGGCGTAGTTGAAGGGCGGCACCTCCCATTTGTGTGCACAAATTCTCGATTAGCAGATTCCATGTTGTGGCAAGGGGTGATATATAAAATATTAATAAAAAAAATGTTGTAAAATATTT
This sequence comes from Bacteroidota bacterium, assembly GCA_043783695.1. Lineage (GTDB taxonomy): Bacteria > Bacteroidota > Bacteroidia > 2-12-FULL-35-15 > 2-12-FULL-35-15 > 2-12-FULL-35-15. Next base: position 1,466 of record JAYVZC010000362.1, on the reverse strand, counting down.
GGTTTATATTGTAAACTATTTTATATTTGTGCCATATTTATAATATTAAGCTATTTTTATGAAAAGACTTTTAGCCATTAGTATATTGATTTTATTAGGTTTTCAAGGAGTTTTGGCCCAAACCAAAGTTTCGGGAAAGATACTCGATCAAAAGAAACAACCCATTCCGGGAGTGAATGTTTACATTAAAGATACTTATGATGGAACGTCTACAACTGCCGATGGAGCTTTTTCTTTTGTGGCTGCCGATACGGGAGATGTAATATTAGTTTTGAGCTTTATAGGATTTGAGCAAATTGAAAAAAAAATACATTTATCTGAAAAAGATTTTTCTTTTAACACAACAATGAAAGAATCGTTGAACGAATTGAAAGTGGTAACCATTTCAGCAGGAACCATTGAAGCAAGTGATGAGAAAAAAACAACTGTTCTAAAACCATTGGATATTGTTACTACTGCCGGTGCATTAGGCGACATTGTTGGTGCTTTAAAAACATTGCCCGGAGCGCAACAAATTGGTGAATCGGAAGGATTATTTGTGCGTGGTGGCGAAGGAACTGAAACAAAAACCATTATTGACGGAATGATTGTAAACAAACCTTTTTTTAGCTCCGCTCCGGATATTGCTTCTCGCGGAAGATTTTCTCCTTTTTTATTTAAAGGAACCATTTTTAGTACCGGTGGTTATTCTGCACAATACGGACAAGGAATGTCATCGGTATTAGCATTGGAAACACAAGATTTACCAAATCAAACTTCTTCTACATTGGGTGTTTCGTCAGTTGGAATTGGTGGTGGGTATAATAAATTATGGAAAGAAAAAAATGCAAGTGCAGGTTTCGATTTAAATTATACCAACCTTCTTCCGTATTTTAAAACAGTAAAACAAACTCCTGAATATACTCGTGCACCTCAATTTGCCGGAGGTTCTTTAAACTTTCGCAAAAAAACTTCTCCTAGTGGAATGTTAAAATTCTATGGATATTTTAATCTTTCTGATCTTGGAATTAAAACATTAAGTATTGATAGCACAAATGGTTTCAAAAATTTATTCGAATTAAACAACAGTGATGTCTATACGAATTTAACTTACAAAGAACGCTTAGGAGAAAAATGGATGATGAATATTGGAGTATCCTATAGTACAAATGTTGACAACATTAGAACTAGGACAGATTCAATCCGTTCACAAAGCGATATGACACAAGGTAGATTAGTTTTCAGCAGAGCCATCGGAAAATTATCTATCCTTCGTATTGGTGCTGAAGATCAATACACATTTGATGAATTTAAAATTGACGGAGCAAAATACGGATACAACTATCACAGTAAAAAAAGTATTTATGATAATTATTCAGCCGAATTTATTGAAGCCGACATTTATTTGACAACCAAATTAGTTTGGCGTGCGGGAGCAAGAGGTGAATATTCTAATTTAGAAAAAGAATATGTTGTTTCTCCGCGAA
>JAYVZC010000361.1:0-7472 GCA_043783695.1 Bacteroidota bacterium | reverse complement strand
TGTTTTGTTTTTTGGGTTAAACATTAATTTATATAGCGAATGTAAACCAGAAAACATACACAAGGCAAGTTTTAGGGCAAAAAAACTGTAAAATTGTTGAAAAATGGGCTTTTTGTTAATAAACATAGTCCAAACAGGTCTTTTATCATGGGAAAGCAAATAGTATCTTTCTGTTTAAATAACAACCTCACTTGTTGTACCAATTGTTATTATACCATCGGCATTATACCAAGCGGAAGCACTTACGCTTTATTAAAAAACTGATTCGTAAATATTGAAGTACCAATAAAATTACAACTGATTTTATAATTATTGTGTTGCTGGAGAGCTGAATTTTTTTGAAGTAAAACTATTCAAGTCCATACTAATAGAAAAATTATTGGAAGGGCCTGCTAAATTGTATAAAGCATGACCATAACTGAAATGAAATTTATAGATTCTGAATCCAAATCCAAAAGAAAAACCTGAAACACCTCTTTTTTCGGGTATTTTTAATTCTTTTCTACGCTGATAATTATATCCTACACGCAAAAACAAGTTTTTAGTGATGATGAATTCTCCCCCAATCACCATGTGACGCATAAATTTATCACCCAAAATTTTGCTTTTATTTTGCTTAATAGGTTGACCTGTTAAAGGATCGGCTGTTAAAGGAGGATTAGCAGGATCGATATAGGTCAAATCCCATTTTTCAAGATTTTCATATACTAATGAAAAACGGAATGGGACGTGTTTTGGTTTTTTAGAAATACCAATCTGAATTTCAAAAGGCAATTTTTCACGATTTCCTTCAACATAAGGTTTCCATTGACGTCCCATATTTTTGACTACCACAGCTGCAGCAAATCCTTGAGCAGGACGGATATAAGTAGCACCTAAATCAATTGCAGATCCCCAAGAAGTATAGGATTCTAAATGCGAATAAATTGTTTTTAAAGTAACTCCAACGGTTAAATTTGTATCTATAATGGATTTAGCATAAGCCAAATTAAAACTCATCTCACTCGCTCCGAAAGTGCCATCTGTTATGCCAACTTCATTGGCTCGAATGAATTTTCCATAATCCAAATAATGAATGCCTGCGCTAAAATTTCCTACCTTATCAAAATGTTTTCCATAAGCTACATAACCGTAATTGATATCTGAAAAATAATTGATATAGCTCAATGCAATGTTATTGCTCATGGAATCGGTAAGTAAAGATGGATTTATTAGGGCAACATTAAGATCGTTGTCTCTTACAGAAAGTAAATTTCCGCCCAGTGCAGTAACCCTAGCAGAAATAGGCAAATTAAGAAATTCGTATGTATTGTTACCGCCTATTTGTGCAGATACTGGAGCAACTGAGATGGTCGCGAATAAAAAGAATAGTAATCTTCTGATGTTCATTAAGACAAATATAATTAAAAATATCCGTGTTTTAAACGGGGAAATGGGGGATTTATTGCATTGATAAGTTGTACTAAACCTTTTGCCACAGACCTGCGGCTAAATTTTCGCAAAACTAATTGGAAGGAATAACTTACTTTTTCTTCTCTTCCTCTTTTATGGTTAAATCGATAGGATTTTCTACTTTTTCCTTCAATAAAGCCAATTTCACAACATCAATCATCTTTTCTACATAATAGAATTTCAAGTCTTTGATATAGTCTTTTTTGATATCATCAATATCTTTTTTATTATCGGCACTTAAAATAATTTCTTTAATGCCCGCACGTTTTGCCGCTAATATTTTTTCTTTGATTCCTCCTACCGCCAATACTCGTCCGCGCAAAGTAATTTCACCTGTCATGGCTAATTTATGTTTCACTTTACGTTGCGTAAAAGCAGATGCAATAGCAGTCAACATTGTTATTCCGGCACTCGGACCATCCTTTGGAGTTGCTCCTTCCGGAACGTGAATATGTACATTCCATTTATCAAACACTTCCTGTTTTAAACCTAAAATTGCACTGTGTGATTTTAAATATTCCAATGCAATTACGGCAGACTCTTTCATTACATCGCCTAAATTACCTGTTAGTGTAAGTTTTCCGGTCCCTTTGGTTATGCTGGTTTCAATAAATAAAATATCTCCTCCTACACTTGTCCAAGCTAAACCTGTTACAACTCCAGCCACATCATTTCCTTGATAGCGGTCTTTTGCATGTGCAGGACCAAGTATTTTCATTAAATCTTTTACTGATACATTCACGTTGTATTTTTGGTCCATTGCAATTGATTTTGCTGCATTACGAACAACTTTAGCAATTACTTTTTCCATACCCCGAACACCACTTTCCCGAGTATAATTTTCAATAATGTATTCGATTACATCTTTGTTCAACGACAATTGATCTTTCTTCAAACCCTGCTCTTCTAATTGTTTTGGAATCAAATGACGTTTTGCGATTTCCATTTTTTCTTCAATGGTATATCCTGTAATTTCTATAATCTCCATTCTGTCGCGCAAAGCAGGCTGAATAGAGCTCAATGAATTTGCTGTAGCAATAAACATCACATTAGATAAATCATAATCCATCTCTACATAATTATCATAAAATGAATTATTTTGTTCTGGGTCTAAAACCTCCAACAAAGCAGATGATGGATCGCCATGAAAATCGTTTCCAACTTTATCAATTTCATCTAAAATAAAAACGGGATTTGATGAACCGGATTTTTTAATGCTTTGTAAAATCCTTCCAGGCATGGCACCAATATATGTTTTGCGATGACCACGAATTTCTGCTTCATCTTTCAAGCCGCCTAAACTCATACGAATGTATTTTCTACCTAAACTTTCAGCAATACTTTTTCCTAAAGATGTTTTACCAACTCCCGGAGGGCCGTACAAACAAAGGATTGGAGACTTCATATTCCCTTTCAATTTCAAAACAGCAAGATGTTCCAGAATACGTTCTTTTACTTTCTCCATTCCAAAATGATCTTTATTCAAAACCTTCTCAGCCCGTTTTAAATCGAAATTGTCTTTCGTTTTATCGTCCCAAGGCAAATCCAGCAAAACTTCTAAATAATTAGTCTGAATAGAGTATTCAGCTGCATTGGGATTCATCCTTTCTAATTTTCCAATCGCTTTATCAAATGCCAATGAAACTTCTTTGCTCCATATTTTTTTAGTCGCACGTAATTTCATTTCCTGAATATCCTGAGTAAAATTATTTTCACCCAATTCTTCCTGAATGGTTTTCATTTGCTGATGCAAGAAATAATCTCGTTGTTGTTTGTCTAAGTCTACTTTTACTTTTGATTGAATTTGGTTTTTCAATTCAAGCATTTGAAGCTCTTTGGTAAGATTTGACAAAACCATTGTAGCACGTTCTTTCAAATCGACTACTTCCAACATTTTTTGCTTTTCTTCAACAGGGGCATTCATGTTAGAAGAAATAAAATTGATTAAAAAGGAAGGACTTTCAATATTTTTTAAAGCAAACCCTGCTTCACTAGGGATATGTGGACTTTGCTTTACAATTTGAAGTGCTAAATCTTTCAAGGAAGAAACAAGAGCATCAAATTCTTTATCATCCTTTTTAGGACGATTTTCTGAAAATGCTGTAATTGAAGCCTTCATATAAGGTTGCGTTTGATTTATTTCTTTTAGTTCAAAACGTTTTTTTCCTTGAATAATAACAGTCGTATTACCATCAGGCATACGAAGCATTTTAATAATTTGGGCAACGGTTCCAATTTTATTCAAATCTTCAGCAGTTGGATCTTCCACCGAATCGTTTTTTTGAGCAACAACTCCAATTATTTTATCACCTTTATAAGCATCTTTTATAAGGTTTATGGATTTATCTCTGCCAACGGTTATAGGAATAACCACACCTGGAAAAAGAACCGTATTGCGAAGAGGCAAAATTGACAGTTTATCGGGTACTTTTTCGGAATTCATTTGATCTTCATCCTCCGATGAAAGCAAAGGAATAAATTCTGTATCTTCATCTACTATGCTGTCGTGAAGCATTGGTACCAATCTGTTTAAATCAAAATTGTCAGTCATCTTGTGAATTAAATTAAGTCTTTTTTTTATTATATCCCTCCATTTTCAATTGCTATGCCATTGGGGGAATTTGGACAAATTGACACTGTACGGATAACGAATTATTACGAACCTGCCTGCCGGCAGGCAGGTTTACGAATTTGTGTGTTTATTAGCTTTAAGCAAGTAATAAATATTTATTCCAACAATTGCAACATTTGTAATAATGATTGGAATAGAAAAATTTAGAAGAATTCCATACGCTACAAAAAGAACACATCCAATTGTATTGATGATACGAAGTGTTTTCATATTCTTCATCAAAAAAGAAATCAATACAATTAGTGAGGCTAAATAGCCAACAATTTCGGTTAAATTAATATTTGATTCCATAATTTTATTTTTTTTACAACTCCTCCCCCTGCCCCCTCGGTGAGGGGGATAAGCTCCGTAAGATTATTTATCTATTTTCTATATTTTTCTGTTAATTCAAACACATGAGTTAAAATATTTTGTTCTATTTCATTAAATATCATTCCTCTGCGCTCCATCACACGTGTTGCTACTTCAAAGGCATCTTTTGTTTTATACGTTGTAAATCCAGCAGCTCCTCCCCATGAAAAAGAAGGAATAAAATTACGAGGAAATCCCGAACCAAAAATATTTGCATTTACTCCAACTACTGTTCCTGTATTAAACATTGTATTGATTCCACACTTGCTGTGATCTCCCATGATTAATCCGCAAAAAGTTAAGCCAGTATTTACAAAACGTTCTTTTTCATAGTTCCACAATTTTACTTCTGCATAATTATTTTTCAGATTGGAATTGTTGCTATCTGCACCAATGTTGCACCATTCAGCTATAACAGAATTTCCTAAAAATCCATCGTGACCTTTATTTGAATAACCAAATATAACAGAATTATTTACTTCTCCTCCTACTTTACTGTGTGGTCCTATGGTAGTTGGTCCGTATATTTTTGCTCCTAACTTTAATGCTGAATGTTCACACAATGCAAAGGGGCCTCGAATAATAGAGCCTTCCATTATTTCCGCATCTTTTCCTATGTAGATATATCCGGTAGATGCATTTAAAATAGCACATTCTACTTTCGCTCCATCTTCTACAAAAATATTTTCAACCCCAATTACATGATTGGTTTTACTCAATGTCAATGATTTTCTGCCTTTTGTGATGAGTTCAAAATCATCTTTTATTGCTTCTCCATTTTTAGAAAAGATATCCCAAGTATTTTCGATTCTCATAGCTTGAGCTGTTGATTCAAAATTTGTAAAGCCATTAATACTTTTATAATCAAAATTTTTATCGTTGCCTGAATTAGCCGCAAGCACATTACCGGCAGAAAAAAGCGCTTGATTTGGTTTTAATGAATTTACTTCTTCTACTAATTTTACATTAGGACAAAGTGAACCATTGATCCATACATTATCTGTATCAATTGCAAATTCGGTTGGAAATTTTTTGCTCAGGTATTCTTCCGTTTTGGAAGACACTTTTGCATTTAATATTTTCTCCCATTTTTCTCGAATGGTTAAAATGCCTATCCGAATATCAGCAACCGGACGAGTGAATGTTAACGGAAGAAAATTGATTCGTGTATTGTCGTCAAATAAGATATAGTTCATAGCCCCAAGTGTTTTCATCCCCCTGCCGCCTTCAAAAGGGGACAAGTTTCTAGTTAATAATATAGTTATGCTTTCGCTTCGACTTTATTCATCATTGTAATATAAGTATCAATTTGTCGTAAAAAATATTTCACTGTTTTTGTTCCATCGGCAGCAATCATCATATCGTGAATTTCAATATCGTTTTCATTGAATTTCCCAACTTTAAAAGACGCTTTAGATAAGGCAGCAATGTATTTCAAAGGAAAATGATTATGAATATTCAAATCGATTAACAAATCATATTCTTCATTAATAAAGTTCCGAATAATAACAGAATTAGGTGTTCCCATCCAGTTTAATTCTTTTGTTGAAAAAAAATCGTATTCTAATTTTGAATAGGTTAAAGTCGGAATTTCTTTTTTACTGAAGAATCCTATCACTTTCACTTTTTTCAAGTGCTCACGTAAATAAACAACATAGCGTTTTACAATTTCGTAATCTTCTGTATTAGTAGCGTCAAAAATAATTCCGACAGTTTTTATTTTCTCGAAATTAAATTGATTGGGCTTACGTGTGTGGCCAGCAGATTTTAACTCCTGCTTTAAAGCACGATTTGCTAATGATAATTTTATGTCGTTAAATACGCCCATTTTATTCTAATAATACAAATTAAACAAACGATACTTCTCTTCCTCAACTTTTTCAACACACCTGCCTACCGGCAGGCAGGGAGTTAACAGAGTAAAAGGAGTTGCACAGAGAGAATCTATCTCAAATTTTTATTCTAACATTTTCATAAAATCGTCCTCCGAAATAATTTCCACTCCCAGCTTCTCTGCTTTCTTTAATTTTTCGGGTCCCATGTTTTCTCCTGCTAACACATAATTTGTTTTACCGGAAATAGAGCCTACATTTTTGCCCCCATTCTGCTCTATGGTCTTTTTAATTTCATCACGAGAGAATTTACTAAACACTCCGGAAACCACAAATGACAAATCTTTTAGCTTCTCGCTAGTATTGATTAATTGTTCTTCCGACAATTCGAACTGCAATCCTTTCGCTTTTAATTTATTTAGAATTCCAATGGCTCTTTCGTTAGAAAAATAATCAATTATTGTTTGTGCTGTTCTTTCTCCAATATCTCCAACATCAAGCAATTGTTCTAAGTTAGCATTATTTATGGATTCAATGTTTTTAAAGTAGTATGCTAGTTTCTTCGCAGTTGTTTCTCCAATATGTCGAATTCCGATTGCAAACAAAACTCTTTCAAACGGAATATTTTTAGAAACTTCAATACCAGCTAATAAATTCGTAGCACTTTTTTCTGCCATGCGATCAATCTTCAACAAGTCTTCTTTTTTTAATTCGTAAATGTCAGCGATTGTTTTAAGCAAGCCTGCATCGTATAGTTGAGCTATTGTTTCGGAGCCTAAGCTATCGATGTCCATCGCTTTGCGGGAAACAAAATGTTCCATCTTTCCTTTTACTTGTGGAGGACAACCCAATTCGTTTGGACAATAATGATTTGCTTCTCCTTCGCTTCTAACAAGTTTGGTGCTACATTCGGGGCAATGAGTAATGTATTTAGTCGGTTTACAGGGAGCTGCAAATAAATTCATTCCTCTTTTACTTTCATCAACAGAAATAATTTTAGGAATAATTTCTCCACCTTTTTCAACAAAAACAGTATCGCCAACACGTACATCTAGTTTTTCAATAACATCTGCATTGTGCAAAGAAGCACGTTTAACAGTCGTTCCGGCCAATTGTACAGGTTTTAAATTAGCAACAGGAGTAATTGCGCCCGTTCTCCCTACTTGATAGGAAATACTTTCTAAAATTGTGGAAACTCTTGCAGC
>JAYVZC010000360.1:0-3155 GCA_043783695.1 Bacteroidota bacterium | reverse complement strand
AATAAATAACAGAAATAAAATATTTTTTTTCACTTATTTTTTTATGAATTTTGCATTAATCATTGTGTTTTCACCCTTTACAGAAATAAAATAAACGCCTGATTTATAATTAACAACCGGCAAATCAATTATTGATTTATTTACATTCATCGATTCAATCAATCTTCCTCCTATATCAAAAATACTAATTACCGCAGAATTATCATTCATGTTATTTAAGTCAATTAATACATTCTCTTCTGCCGGGTTAGGAAAAGTTTTCAAAGATTCTTTTTCAATTGAAGAAATACTTGCTGCGATGCTAGCTGTTTTAAAATCATCAATTGCAAAAAAAGCAGGTGTATTCATTCCAAAAGCACCAACATCAGATGACGACAAATTAAAGATTAAGCTATCAACATTTCCTAATAAAGTAAGATCGACCCATTGCCAATTAGTTACAATATAATCTTGTAAACTGATTGCAAATCTATAATCGGCCAAATAAAAATGAACAGTATCTGTAATTACGCTGCCTAGTCTGTAACCTGTAATACTTAATTTAAACCAATCTGGATAAGTGCCTTGCACTGTTAATCCAGAGTTTGTTCCTGTAGTGTCACCAAATTTACGAGCAAATGCATCACCATCTCTCATACTAATAGCAGCATAAGTAGTGTTGGTTATATACATACCATTTACAAGTCCTCCTATTGCAGCAGGTGCTAAATTAATTTTTGATCCTTGTTGACCAATCGCATAATTTGCAGAGCTCGCATAACCAATTGCCGTTCGTGCACTATACATGTTTCCAAAACCTGCAGTTGTACTATCTTTCATGTTGCTGTATGCCCAACCACTCGCCCAATATCCTCCAAAAGCCGGATCATAAAAATTTGGGAAAATAGCATCTCCACTTGTAAATGTTGCTCCCGATGGAGTAGTTGAACCGTTCCAATATGAATTTGGAGAAAGTGCTAATGCTTCAAATGTGGATGTAACTTGTGCATTTACCGCAATCGTTGTAAATACTGCAATAGCTAGGCTAAAAATTTTTAGTAATTGTTTTCTCATTTTCATTTTGTTTTTTTTTAGATTAATTTATGTTGATTGAATTGTATTGAAATTCCTCCTTGATAATTTAACAAAGGCATTGCTCTACTTTGTATAATTTGATATTGTTCATTATAAATATTGTTCGCCTGAACAAAAAGTAATATGTCAATTGATTTTCGTATTAATTTTTTTGAGAAATAAATACTTGCCATTTGATATGGTTCCAGAAAATTTTTATTGTCAGTAGCTGTATATCTATAGCCCGTATATGTATGATTATAACTAAGGCAGAAGCCTTTGTATTGCAATGACAATGAAGCTTTACCGGAATACATAGGCGTATAAATTAATTGTTTGTTTACTGAAGCATCGTTCGTGCTTTTTGCTTTCTGATTCGTTGACACCACATAATTTGTTAATACATTTAATTTTATCTGAAAGCCGTGTGTTTCAATTTTTAATTCACTCGTTGTTTCCATTCCTCTGCTCCAAACTTCCATTATATTTTGTGGCGCCCAATAGTTTGATTGAGGCAACCAAATAATCCAGTTCTTCATCGTTCTATTAAACACAGTAGGTTCGAAAACAAAAGCAGTTTTTAATTTTTTGCTAAAAAAATTAAACTTTAAACCTGCTTCTTCACTATACCCACTTTCGGATAAGAGATGGGGATTACCACCCGGTGTCCAGTACAAATCATTAAACGTTGGAGTTCTATACACTTTTGCAGCTGCAATTTTTACTCCTACCTGTTTTATTATTTGCCAATCAAGTCCGGCTGAATAGGTAAAAGGAACTGCTTTTTTATTCTGAATAACCTCTTGTCGTGCCGAAAGAGTGGTACTAATATTTTTTTTATTGTTTTGGAAATTATATGACAGAAAACCTGCCGTTCTATTTTCGTGTGGACGATAACTATAACCATCTGTTACAGCCTTCAAAAAAGTATTATTAACTCCGATATTAAAAAGATGATTCTTTGATAAGGTAATTCGAGCTTCTGTTTCAGCAATAATACTCTGAGAACGATTCAAGGAAATATAATCATGTGCTATATCAGAATATATTAAATGTTCATCAAAATAAGCGGCTCGAATCAGCCAAACTATTTTATTGCTTGTTCGTTGCCATTCCGAAGTAAACCTATATGTTTCATCCTTTTGATTACTTAAATTCGATTGCTGCAGCATCGTTGGTGGAAGATTTCGATTGTTATTTTGATACCAAAAACGAGCATTTATTTTTTGATGTTTATTTATTCTAAAATAATTTTCACACAACAACCCGTATTGCTTTAGCTCCGCATTACTTTGGAATTGCCTCGGCTGCTCCTTTAAAGTTGTATTATAAAAAGGGAAATTATTTTGAGCGGTATGATTGAACAATTTAATAGAGAAAATATTTTTTTTACCGCTATACTCAATACTAACATGCTGACGATAATCACCAAAACTTCCTATAGTGATACCAATAGAAGCTTTTATTCCTTTATCAAAATTTGCCGTATTATTGAGATGAATTGCTCCTCCTACAGCACCACTTCCCCACAATGCACTCGTTCCTCCATATTGAATTGCAACATCGTTTATAAAACTATTGGGCACCAACGATAAGTCTAATAAGCCATTCATCGGACTATTCAAATTAAATCCATTCCATAATACCGCTGTATGGCTTGCACTTCCGCCTCTAAACGAAGTTGTAGCAAGACCACCAAGCCCATAACTTTTTATAAAAAAAGCATTTTGAGCGGAGAGAAGATCGGCTAAATTTGATGTTTGATATTCAACCATCATAACCGAATCAATCGTTTTTACTTTTGTTCCGGAAGCAAACAGTTTAATTTTAGAAGCCGACACCTCCACAATGTTCAATTGTTTCGAAGAATCTATAGGAATTTTCTGGGCATATCCTATGAAAGAACGCACAACAAAAAACAGAATACAATTAACTTTAAAAAAATTCATTACAAACGATTTAGCATTAGGCTCAATCATTAGCAACAAACGGTAAAATTGTAAGGATAGAAAAATGTGAAAGTATTCGTCTACTCTTCGCCTTTTCTCCGAAAGCTACAAATGTTATTTACTTTTTGGCAGGTCTCCTGACTCACTCTTGTG
>JAYVZC010000359.1:0-7472 GCA_043783695.1 Bacteroidota bacterium | reverse complement strand
CTCTTCCCTTCGGGGAGAGGATTAAGGAGAGGGGCTCTAGAACCATTTCTTACCCCAAACAATTTTCAGGTATAAGGTGGCGAACACTTGTTGTTTTTTGTTAAAGGCCATCATAGGAAGTGCGGTAGGATAAACATCAAGAATGACACCTGTTTCTAATGCTTTAATTACATTGTATCGTTTGCCATATTCGAAACTCAAAGCAAGTTTTGCATATCCTCCGGGGTAAACTCGCAATTGGTCAATCCCTTTAAAAAAGGGTGCTTTACCATAAATGTTTGCCGGAAAATGTTTGTCGGGATCATATCTTTCAGTTGAAACAGTCTTGATAGCTGGATCGTTAGTAGGAACAATTATTAATAAATAAACAGGTTTTGCAAAGGCTAAAGTTGCTCCAACAAAATAAGAATATCTGATTTCAACATTCTTTTTTTCTTGTTTTTCAAATAAAATATTTTGATAACCAACTCCGCCACGAACCAATAATACTGAATTTAATTTCCCGTAAATAAATCCTTTAGAATTATTGTAATCGGAATTTATACTTTTAATTTCTTTGGGATGTTTGAAATTTTGAGCCTCAAGTTCCACCATTCTTTTACGAGTAGCATGAACATGATAGCCTCTGCGATAAGCAATTCCTAATCCCCCTGCGGAATGAACAAACAATCCAAAGCTTGATTCGTTACGATAAAGCACTTTTAAATCTTCGCCACTATCTAAACGCGATTGAGAATCCTTTAACTCTTGTCCAAGAACGGAAAAAGAAAAAAGAGAAAATAAAATAAATAGATATATATTCTTAGACATTCGCATATCTTTGCAGATTATTAAATACTTTAATTCTAAAGTATCGGGATTAACGATTCTAAAAATTTAAAGCAATTCTATTAATTATCTTTGTACTTAACTAATTTTAATCCCGAAGTATCGGGATTAACGATTCTAAAAATTTAAAATGTTCTTTGGACAATTTTAAATCTAAGAATCGCTAACAAATATACGAAACAAAACACATTTATCCCACACCAAAGAACGATGAAAACATCAAAAATTGTATATCTAGGAAATTTGCGTACCGAATCCACACATTTGCAATCGGGCAAAACCATCATTACCGATGCTCCACTAGATAATAATGGCAAAGGAGAAGCCTTTTCTCCAACCGATCTACTAGCAACTTCTCTGGGTTGTTGTATGCTCACAATCATGGGAATTGTCGCTAATCGCCACCACCTTACTATTGAAGGAACAAATATGGAAATAACCAAAATTATGGTTTCTGATCCCAGAAGAGTTGGCGAAATTGTTGTTGAATTTACAATGCCTAAAAACAACTATTTCGACAAGGATAAACATCTTTTGGAAAATGCTGCACTTACTTGCCCTGTTGCAAAAAGTCTTAATGCAGAAATCAAACAAACGATTATTTTTAACTATTAATAATCGCTGCTTCAATATCTGGAGTAGAAATATCTGTATGGGAAGATGTATAAATGCATTTCCCTTTTTTGATAACCAAAATTTGAGGAGATTCGTGTTGAATCCCATAAAGATTCTCAATTTTATGAGACAAATTTCGATACTGCAATAAGTCTAAAAAGTACGTTGGAACTTCATTATCCGAAAATTTCCAAGAACGCTCCAATCGATTTAAAGCCATAGAACTGGTTGAGCAACGAGTACTGTGTTTAAATAGAAGTAAAGCTTTGGTGCTGGGTTGTTCTGACAAAATATTAATCTCCCTCAACTGTTCTTCAGTGATGAGTGGCAACCAATTCATAAGGATAGATAATGGAATATTAAATAGGACGTTCTGATTCGCTAACCTTTACTTTTTCAACTTGTGTAGTTACTCCGGCACATGCATGTTGTCCACAAGAGGTCAAGAATGCACCTAAAAATGATACCGCTAAGGCAAAAATTATGATTTTTTTCATCAGATAAAGAGAATTTATAGCGTTGATTTTAGTTTAGATAGACTTTTCAGTTTTATCGGTAATTTTTTTACCAGAGTCTATTTTGTTGATTTTTCCATACGCAGCACAACGCTCATGACTTCTGCATGAAGATAAAGTAGCACCGACAAAAACAACAGACAGGATAATTACAAACAATTTTTTCATGAGCGATATGATAATATTAGTTCATAGATGAAATGCAAAATTAGAATAATTATAGATTTAAGCAAACCATTTGACAAGTATTTTATTCACATAACGACAAAAACTCTAAATAACATTACTTTTGACACAAAAATGCGACAAATATGGCTAAATCAGAGGTAGAAATTCATGAAAGCTGGAAAAAGGTATTAAACGAACAATTTAATGCGCCTTACTTTACTGAACTTAAAGCTTTTTTGGTAAACGAAAAGAAAAAACATTTAGTATATCCTCCCGGAAATCAAATTTTTTCGGCTTTTAATCATTGTCCTTTTGATAAACTAAAAGTTGTTATTATTGGGCAAGATCCTTATCACGGAGCCGGACAAGCAAATGGACTATGCTTTTCGGTTAGTCCGGGTATTCGAAAACCACCTTCGTTAGTGAATGTTTTTAAAGAGTTGCAGACCGATTTAAACATTCCTATTCCACAAGATGGAAACTTGGAACCGTGGGCCGATCAAGGGATTTTATTGCTAAATGCCACTTTAACGGTTAAAGCAGGAATGCCGGGCACACATCAAAAAAAAGGCTGGGAAGTATTTACCGATGCTGTTATTAAGGCTATTTCCGATAATAAAAAAGGAATTATTTTTTTGTTATGGGGAAATTTTGCTCAAACAAAAGCCGAATTGATTGACAAGGATAAACACTTTATTTTAACAGCGGCTCACCCTTCTCCGCTTGCCAGAGGTGCTTTCTTTGGTTGTAAACATTTTTCAAAAACAAATAAATTGCTAGAGCATCAAGGTATTTTACCAATTAATTGGCGATTGGAAAAATAAAATTGCTTAAACGCATTCAAAAAAACAATATGTGCTTTTATTGGGGTTTATTTTAGATACCTTAGGTCTGCAAAAAACGATTATTTTAAGCATAAAAAAATAATTTTATCAGACGATTTTTCGTTTTCAAAGAAATTTATACAGAAAGCATATATGCTCATAGATTTATCTTGTTTTCACAAAAATTTAAAAAATTGAATCTAGCTTTAAAATAAAATTCTTAAATTTATTTTTACATAAAAAAATTTGCCGCGATAGATATTGAGGTTGTGGCAAAATTTAAACTTGATACGATTATTCTTATAACATGAAATTAGCCCTACTTTATTTAATGGCATTGATTTATGTAGTAGCTGGAGTTTACCATTTCGTAAATCCGAAATTGTATATGAAAATAATGCCGACCTACTTTCCTTGGCATTTACAATTAATTTACATCAGTGGCGTTATAGAAATTGTTCTAGGACTTTTATTAATTCCTGAAAGCACTAGGCCAGTTGCAGCCTGGTTAATTATAGCGATGTTGGTTGCCATTTTTCCTGCAAACATTCAAATGGCTGTTACCTTTTGGCAGAGAAATAGTTCTTCCTTATGGATGGCAATTGCGAGATTACCCTTGCAAGGTGTTTTGATTTGGATGGCTTGGTTGTTTACGAAGCGATAGACTTTAGAACGTCATTGCGAGTCACTACCCGAGCATCGGGACGGGATGTGGCAATCTCTCACGATAAGGAGAAAAGGTATCATTAAAGAAAAGATTGCCACATCCCGCGAAAATGCGGGACCTACCTACCGCAGGCAGGCTCGCAATG
Source organism: Bacteroidota bacterium (assembly GCA_043783695.1). Classification (GTDB taxonomy): domain Bacteria; phylum Bacteroidota; class Bacteroidia; order 2-12-FULL-35-15; family 2-12-FULL-35-15; genus 2-12-FULL-35-15. The sequence goes on along the minus strand of JAYVZC010000359.1, from coordinate 3,710 downwards.
ACGATTCTAATAAGCATTCACTATAAACAAAAAACTCCGAAAATTAAATTCGGAGCTTTTATTTTAGTTAAAATACTTTTTGGACTTTTCTAATGCAGACTCAATTCCTGGTGAGTATATTCCTCCAGAAGTTGCAAAAAAGTCTTGCCCTCCACCGCCACCTTGTATTTCCTTACCCAGTTCACGAATAATATTACCTGCATTATACTTTTTATCCTTCACAAGATTATCAGCAATTATAATATATAAATATGGTTTCCCTTTCACCTCAGCACCAATTATCATAACCAAATTTTCAACCTGGCTTCTCATTTCATATAACAAATTCTTTATTGCATCTGCTGAATCCAATTCAATTTTTTCTGCGATGAAATTAATTCCGTTAATAGATTGTTTCTTCGCAAGCAATTCCACTTTCAATCCTTTTGCTTTTTCGCGAAGCATCTGATCGATTTGTTTTTGTAATTCCGAATTATGATCCATTAAACCTTGTAAACTTTTCACAACATCTTTCGGATTTTTCAAAAGTGTTTTCACTTCATTTACTAAAGCTGTTTGCTGATTGAAAAATTCTTCTGCCTTCACAGAAGTGATCGCTTCAATACGTCTGATACCCGCTGCAACTGCACCTTCCGAAACAATTTTAAATAATCCAATTTGTCCCGTTGAAGGAACGTGTGTTCCTCCGCATAATTCAATGGAAAACTTTTTGTCAAAAGTTACAACACGAACCAAGTCACCATATTTTTCTCCGAACAATGCCATTGCTCCAGTTTTACGAGCTTCGTTAATCGCCATTTCTTTTATGTCAGAAGGAATGTTCTCACGAATTTTTTGATTCACAATTGCTTCTATCTGAGCAATTTCTTCATCTGTTACTTTTGAAAAATGTGAAAAGTCGAAACGTAAATATTCATCGTTTACCAAACTTCCTTTTTGCTCTACGTGCGTTCCCAATACTTGTCGCAAAGCAGCATGCATCAAGTGTGTAGTACTGTGATTGTTTTCTGTTAAGGAACGCCTTTCGGCATTTACTTTTGCTAAAAATATTTTTGTAAAGTTTTCAGGAAGTCTATCTGCAAAATGAATAATGATTCCGTTTTCTTTTTTCGTATCAGTAATCGTAATTTTTTCGTTTGCTGATTCTAATACTCCAACGTCTCCTACTTGTCCACCACTCTCTGCATAAAAAGGCGTTTTATCAAACACCAACTGAAACTGTTCTTTTCCTTTTGCTTTTACTTTTCGATATTTATAAATATGTACTTCTTCTTCTAATTTTTTATATCCAACAAATTCGGTACCTGAATAAATTTCATCCAAAATAACACCAACAGCTGCTGCCATATCTACTGTCTGCCAATCACCAGTATCGACAACAGTTGCTTCACGCGAACGTTTTTTTTGTTTTTCTAATTCTTTTTGGAATCCTGCTTCATCAATACTTAATCCATAACCACGAGAAATCAAAGAAGTTAAATCGATAGGAAAACCAAACGTATCATACAATTCAAAAACGATTGCTCCATCTACAATTTGTTTTTTCTCTTTGATTGTATTTGCACAAACTTGGTCAATGCGTTTTAAACCATTCTCCAATGTTCTGAAAAATGCGATCTCTTCTTCTTTGATTACTTTTTCAATCAATAATTTTTGTGAAATCAATTCTGGAAATGCTTGTCCCATTTGATGTGCCAAAACAGGAACCAAACGGTACATGAAAGGCTCTTTCAAATTCAAAGATTGATATCCATAACGAATTGCTCTTCGTAAAATTCTTCGGATAACATATCCCGCACCTGTATTAGAAGGCAATTGTCCATCAGCAATACTAAAAGAAATAGCACGAATATGATCAGCAATAACTCGCAATGCAATATTTACAATCAGTTGTTTCGGATGTTTTTCTTCGTCTTGTGGTTTATATCTTAATCCAGAAAGCTCTTCTATTTTATCGATAACTGGTTTAAAAATATCGGTATCGTAATTGGATTGTTTGCCTTGAAGAACCCTTACCAAACGCTCGAAACCCATTCCTGTGTCCACATGCTGCTTCGGAAGTTTAACCAAGGAACCATCTGCCTTGCGTTCAAATTCCATAAACACATTGTTCCACACTTCTATCACTTGCGGGTCATCATTATTCACTCTTGATGCTCCACTTACTTTTGCTATTTCTTCTGCACTTCTTCCATCATAATGAATTTCGGAACATGGACCACACGGACCAATATCACCCATTTCCCAAAAGTTATCTTTTTTATTACCGCGCAAAATTCTTTCTTCCGGAATAAATTGTTTCCAGATATCATACGCTTCTTGGTCGAATCCTAAATTATCGTCCTTGCTACCTTCAAACACAGTAACATATAATCTGCTTTTATCAATCTTATAAACTTCTGTCAATAATTCCCAAGCCCAAGTGATTGCATCTTTTTTAAAGTAATCGCCAAAACTCCAGTTGCCCAACATCTCAAACATGGTATGGTGATAAGTATCAACACCCACTTCTTCCAAATCGTTATGCTTTCCGCTTACGCGAAGACATTTTTGTGTATCCACCACACGAGGAAATTTGATAGGAGCATTGCCCAAAAACAAATCTTTGAAAGGCGCCATCCCCGAATTAATAAACATCAAAGTTGGATCGTTTTTCACAACCATAGGTGATGAGGGCACAATTTCATGTCCCTTCGACTTAAAATAATCTAAAAATGCTTGACGTACTTTACTTGATTCCATTCTATTCGTTCATTGGTTCACTGGTTCATGAGTTCATTGGTATAGCTGTGTTTTTACTGTGTAATTTTTTACACCTATGCTCTTATTGTCTTTATGGCCCGTCACACTGAGCGTAGTCGAAGTGCTAAAATGCGTCTCCAAACTCCAAACTCCAAACTGTTCAGGGATTGCAAATTTAGTTTTTTTGCGTAAATTCGCATTAAGCAAAGTGAAATAAGTTTAAATTATGAGGTCTCGAGTTACCTCGGGATAGTTCGAGCTAAGGATTTTTACATCTTCTCTCTAAGGATTGCAAAAACACAGCCTCAAAAAAATATGAGCAAGATTAAATATAAATTTAATACAAAGTCGCTTACTTACGAGAAAGTGACGGTGTCTATTCGTAAAAGAGTGTGGCAAGTGCTTTCGTATTTGGCTATAGGATTGGTGTTTGCAACTATCACTATCATCTTGGCTTACAAATACCTTGATTCTCCAAAAGAGAAACAATTGCAAAGAGAAATTGCTGAATTAACACTTCAATACGAATTATTAAACAACCGTATGGGTGAAGTTTCCGAAGTATTGGACGATATTCAAGAACGAGATAACAACGTTTACCGTACCATTTTTGAAGCAGAACCTATTCCTGTAAGCATCAGAAAGGCTGGTTTTGGCGGTGTTGACAGATACAAAGAACTCCAAGGTTATAATAATAGTAATTTGATGCTTGAAACCAGTAAACGCTTGGACAGGATTAGCAAACAACTTTATATTCAATCGAAATCTTTTGATGAAGTAGTGAAATTGGTAAAAAACAAAGCTAAATTATTGGCCTCTATTCCTGCGATTCAGCCTATTTCCAACGAAGATCTGAGACATCAGCCGGGAGGTTTTGGTTGGAGAACTCATCCTATTTATAAAACACCGGAATTTCATCCTGGAATGGACTTTGCCGCTCCACAAGGAACAGAAATACGTGCAACGGG
>JAYVZC010000358.1:0-3155 GCA_043783695.1 Bacteroidota bacterium | reverse complement strand
GGAATTGATCTCCGGCCCTACTGAACATCTTTTCCCTCGCAATGTTGCTTTGATGATGTTTGCTGAAAATCCTGAGAAGTTTTTTTCTTGTACTCATGTTGAGGTGGTTCATTTTCCAAAGGGAGCGGAAGATCCAAAATTTAAAGAGTTTCCAAAAATTACAGGAACTATACCAACGCAGATAGAAAAAACGCTTCAGCTTTTAAAAACCAATTTTTTAAAAGAGCAAGTAATAAAAACTAAAGGCAAGGCAAAAAGTGAACGGATTTGGAATTATCCTTATGGAGCATTAGAAGAAGCTATTGCGAATGCATTATATCACCGAGATTATCAAGTAAGAGAGCCTGTTGAAATTAGAATTTATCCGAACTCCATTGTTATTCTTAATTACGGTGGTCCTGATCGTTCAATTAAAATGGCTGCTTTTGATTCAGGTAAAATCCGTCCGAGAAGATATCGTAACAGAAGGCTCGGTGATTTCTTGAAAGAATTGAAACTTACCGAGGGTAAAGCGACTGGTATTCCGGCTATTTTAAAGGCATTGAAAGATAATGGTTCTCCTGCTCCTCATTTTGATACTGATACCGATAGAAGCTTTTTTGAAATAGAACTATTTAAACATCATGCTACCGCTTCACTTACAGACGGGAAAGAAACTGCTACCAAAAATGATAGTAAAGGATTGAAGCAACTTAGTGACCGACTTAGTGACCGACTTAGTGACCAAATAGCCGAAACAATTAAGATATTATTGATGCTCAAAAACGAACCCTTGAAAAGAGAGGAGATAATGAACGGAATAGGTATAAAGAACTATACAAAAAGTGTAAGAAAATACATAGAGCCTTTGGAGGGAATAGGATGGATAAGTAAAACCATTCCTGATAAGCCTAATAGCCAACTTCAACGTTACACGCTTACCACTAAAGGAAAAAAATTATTAGAAGAGTTAAAAAAGAATTAATAAAAAATGACACAAGAACCGTAGGTTTATCTGTTTGTAGAACTTTGATGTAGAGTTAGAAATTGGTAATTCTAAATTATTTTGCTCATACAGTAACATCACCAATTATTAAATTTATTTTAATTGTTGTAGCTGTATTAGTGAGTATTGGAGCTTCGTATATTGTTTACTGTTTTATAGAAAAACCTTCTAAGGAATTGTCATTAAGAATAAAGTATAAAAAATGAGAATAGCATTGTTCACCGATGGCATTTATCCTTATATACTTGGTGGTATGCAAACGCATTCTTTTTATCTTGCCAAGTATTTTGCAAGGAATAAAATCCATGTAGATCTTTATCATCCCGTTATTGATATAAAAGAAGACGTGGCATTTTTAAATTGTTTCGCTGCGGAAGAAAAAGAGTATATACATCCTGTTTTTGTAGTTGCACCAAAATCAATCTATTTCCCGGGGCATTACATCTATGAATCGTATGCTTATTCAAAAAATATTTATATAAAATATCTTCAGAATAAAAGACCTGACTTTATTTATGCTCAGGGTTTTGCTGGATGGGAATTGATAAAACAAAAAAAGAAGGGAAATGTTTCAATACCTCCAATTGGAGTTAATTTTCATGGACTTAATATGTTTCAGCCTGCATTCGGTTTAAAAAATCTTTTAAACAACTTTCTTTTTAGGCCGGGTGTAAAATTTAATCTTATATATGCTGACTGTGTTTTTTCTTTAGGTGCAAAACTTTCGGAGTTAATTCCTCAAAATAAAAATGACAAAAAAAAAATTATTGAAATCCCTATTGGCATAGATGATTTTTGGCTTGTTAAGGAGAGTGAAATAAAAAATAATGATGTGCTTTCTTTTATTTTTGTTGGTAGATATGACAAAGTAAAAGGTGTTAATCTTTTAAACATAGCGATACAGAACTTAATAAAAAGAAACAGCACATTTGTATTTAATTTTATCGGACCATTTCCTCCTAATGCCCAATTAAGTCATAAAAATGTGAAATATCATGGAGAAATTCGTGATGCAATAATGTTAAAAAATATAATAAGGCAAAGTGATGTAATTGTAAGTTCAAGTTTTAGTGAAGGAATGCCAACTGTTATTATTGAGGCAATGGCAAACGGTTTGGCTGTAATAGCTACAGATGTTGGTGCAGTAAGCGAGTTGGTAGATGAAAAAAACGGATTACTGATTCCTCCCGGAAGTGTTGAATCTATTGAAAATACTATGACAAAGTTTATTAATATGGAAAAATTAGATTTGTTGAATATGAAAAAACATTCACTTAGTAAAGTGCAAAGGAGATTTTTGTGGGACGGGATTGTAGCTGAAATATTAGCTGAAATTAAAATTAGGGTAAGTTAAAATGTGTAATTTTGTGACTAAATAATAAAATTATGAACGAAATAAAGACATTTATATCAGACAACCTTTCGGGATTTTCTCCTAAAGCAATACCTAATTTTATATTTAGTTTTATTGTTTGTGCCATATTGGCTTTTATACTGGGACGTTTGTATGTGAAGTACGGTAATTCATTGTCCAACCGTAAATCTTTTGCCCGTAATTTTATTGTTTTGGCAATCACTACAATGTTTATTATTTCTATTGTTAAATCATCCTTGGCCTTATCTTTGGGCTTAGTTGGTGCATTGTCTATTGTTCGTTTTAGATCGGCAATCAAAGAGCCCGAAGAGTTGACTTATTTATTTTTAACAATAGCAATAGGTTTGGGCTGTGGAGCCGGACTAACTATTCTGACACTTATAGCTTTTGTAGGTTTTGTCGCAGTTATTTGGTTTAATAATCGTTTAAAAAAAGATATGGAAACCCAAAGTTTGTACTTAACTATAACAAGTAATGCTCCTGCTTCAGTTGATCTCACTAAAATTGTGGAAGAGTTAAAAAAACATAGTACTTCGCTTAAATTAAAACGAAGTGATGAAAACGCATCTGCTATAGAAGCATCTTTTTACGTAGAATTTAATGATATTGAGCAGTTAGAACAGGCAAAAAATGGCTTAAAAGGTATTCATCCTTCAGTGGCTATTACATTTATGGATAATACACGTGATTTATAATTTTTTCAATGTCTCAGTTATTTAATAATCAATCAGAAGAACTGCGTCACGAGCGTAAATTTTTAATTACCGATTATTCTGCTGCCGAAGTAGAGCAAAT
>JAYVZC010000357.1:0-3158 GCA_043783695.1 Bacteroidota bacterium | reverse complement strand
TTCAAGTATCAAAATAAAAAATGCAATTGCAATAAACCATTGGAAGCGGTCTTCATAATCGCTATACATTTTGCTTTCAAATTGTTTTTTTTCTAATTTATCTATAGCACCTAAAATGTTATTTAAGCCTGCATCCGAATTTGTTGCACGCACATAAATTCCATTTCCTGCACTAGCCAACTCTTTCAACATTTGCTCATTTAGTTTTGTTATAACTGTATTGCCATCTTTATCTTTTTTAAATCCTTCTCTAACGTTTCCTTTGTAGACTGGAATTGGAGCGCCTTCCGCTGATCCCATTCCAATGGTGTGAATTGCTATTCCTTTTTCAGCAGCAGCTTCAGCAGCAGTAATTGCATCTTGGTCATGATTTTCTCCATCCGTTATAATTACGATGGCTTTGTTTTTTCCTTCATCTTTTCCAAAGGATGTCATCGCCATATCAATTGCTTTTCCAATATCTGTTCCTTGCGTTGGAATCAGATCTGTATTAATGCTTTCTAAAAATAATTTCGCAGCTGAATAATCTTCTGTTATTGGGAGTTGCACATAAGCTTCTCCGCCAAAAACAATTATTCCAATTCTATCTCCTTCTAATTTATCGATCAATTTTGATAATGCTTGTTTTGATTTTTCCAATCGGTTTGGTTGTAGATCTTCCGCTTTCATACTGTTGGATACATCCAGGCAGATCATCAGGTCCGCACCTTTTCGTTTTACTTCTTCCAGTTTTGTTCCAATTTGCGGGTTGATCAGACCAATAATTAAAAATGTAAATGCCAAAATGTATAAAATTGATTTCCACAAGCGTTTTGTATTTGATACATCAGGAAAAAGTTGTTGAATAACATTTAACTCACCAAATAATCTCAAAGATTTTTTTCTCCATCTGCTCACTAACCATAAAATGATAATGAACACCGGAATCAATCCAAATGCATAAATGAAATATTTATTTTCTAATAACAACACTTTATGGTATACTTTTTAAAATTGTATTTTTTAATATGAATTCAATCAGTAATAAGATGGCTGCTGTGATGGCAAATGGTAAAAAATGTTCGGATTTGTTTGTGAAATTTTTCTCCTCGAAAATCGTTTTTTCCATTCTGTCGATCTCTTTGTATATCTCTTTCAATTTATCATTTCCTGTTGCTCTGAAATATTTTCCACCAGTCATATCTGCTATTTCGGTCATTGTTTTTTCATCAATCACAACATCGGCATACTCATAAGCATAACTTCCATCAGGATAAACTCCGGCAAACGATAATGCTTTTCCTGTTGTTCCTAATCCGATAGTGTAAACTCTGATACCATAAGTTTTTGCAATTTCTGCCGCTGTAAGTGGAGCTATAGAACCTTGGTTGTTTACTCCATCGGTTAACAATATCACTACTTTACTTTTCGATTTGCTATCTTTTATTCTTGCTACCGATGTTGCTAATCCATTTCCTATCGCTGTTCCATCCGCAAGCATTCCTAATTTAATTCCTGAAAATAAATTTTTTATAACATCGTGATCAGAGGTAAGTGGACATTGTGTGAAGCTTTCTCCACTAAAAATGACCAAGCCAATTCTATCGTTTGGACGACTGTCAATAAAATTTATTGCCAATTCCTCTGCTGCTTCTAAACGATTTGGTTTAAAATCTTTTGCCAACATACTTGTTGAAATATCTAAGGCCATAATGATATCAATTCCTTCTGTTTTTACATCCTTATAACTCGAACGAGATTGAGGACGCATCAACACAAGTACCAAACAGGATAATGCAGCAAGTCGCAATACTATTAAAAGGTGTCTTAAGTATTGTTTGTAGGATGATCTTATGCTTTCAAATCCATTTAATGAAGACGTTTTTACTTCGGCATTCAATACTTTGTTTTTGAAAATATACCAAACAAGAAGCAAAGGAATTACCAGGAATAACCATCGTAATTCTTTGTTTGCAAAAGTGATATCATTAAAAAATTCAATCATTATTGGTTCATTTGTTCACTAGCCTCCCTGCCGCAGGCAGGTTCATTGGTATGCTGTGTGCTAATATTGTTTACTTTTATTTCCCTTTTTTAATTGCTTATTGCCTATTGTTTATTTTTTATTGTCTACTCTTTATTTTTTTCTTGTCTACTTTTTTTCTTCTTCCTCATCTCGCTTCGTTCCATTAATAAAATCGTAACTATTCGTCATGCTCATTTCATTTTCACTTGGCAAAGGTTCCTCTTTGGCAAACTTCACCAGATCGGCAATGCGTAATACTTGATTTAGTTTGAATTTGCTTTCTTCATCAATAGCAACATTTCTAAATCCGAATAAAATTTCATCTGTTGTTAATTCTTGTGCCTGAATTTTAAATCGATTCTCAATGTATTCACGAATGATATCGGTTAACTGACTATGATATAGCTTTAATTTTCCTTCTTGCCATAATTTTTCAGTTTTCAGTTTCTCTAATTTTTCAAACGCAATTATGTGTGCAGGAATTTTTGGAATTTCTACAATTACCATCGGAGGTTTTACTTTTCGGGTATAACGGATTATGAAAAATAAAACAAGCAGAGCGATTAGTGCACCAAGCAAAACCCAGACAAAGATCATATTGTCTTTTAACCAATCTAACCACGAATAACTTTCTTCGTAAGGTGCTTTAATGTCTCTAATTGCGATTGTTGTATCAACCGCAATTGTTTTTACTTGTAAGAGAAGGGGATCAGTAAATACACCATTTGTATCACCTGCAATAAATTTGAAAGGAGGAATGGCCCAGTATCCAGAATCAAAAGAAGTAATGCTTATCGATTTTGTTTGTGTAAATAAATAAGGATCGTTCTTGTCAATGATCGTATCAATTTTACCCTGACAAACCACTTCAACTTCTTTTCTGATTGTGTCAGAAATTTCCGGCCACAAAACCTGAATTCTTTTCCCACCATCCACACGATACTGTATACTCAACAACAAATTAACTTGTTGTCCGATTTGAATCTCATTACTGTCAAGTGTAGCCGTTGCTTTTACCTGAGCAATAGAAGTGGAGCTAAAGCATAACAATGCAACAAACAATGTTATTGTTTTAAGAAGAAGTTTATATGTTTTGATTAATGTCATTCGTTATAATTATGATTCTTCATCCTCCCCCTGCCCCCTCCAAAGG
>JAYVZC010000356.1:0-17010 GCA_043783695.1 Bacteroidota bacterium | reverse complement strand
TCCAATAATTATAAAAAAATAGTTACTAACATTATTGGACTAATTTATAACAAGTAACGGTATAATACCAACTGTTATTATTAAAGAGTGAAAAGAATATTCTATAATTTACTCCCGATAGCTATCGGGAGGTTAATGCCGTTGCAATACATCCATCTATTTTAGAAATACATTAATTTTTCCGAAGAATATTTTTTTATTTTTATAGAAAGAAGTTTGCTTTTTTTTATTGAGTTAAACTCCCAAAAACACGTTTTAAAATATCCGTTACTCTAGCAACAGGGTCTTTTCGGATTTTTAGTTCCTCGTCAGCAATTAGTTTAAACAAGCCTTCCATAGCTCTGTCTGTTACATAGGCAGTTAAATCCGGATTTTGTTTTTCTACAAATGGAACTTTGTTGTAATTATTAATGATTGGACTCCAATATTTAGTTAATTCTACTTTATTGATAGCATTTTGTACAACAGGAGTAAACTTTAGGCGCAGTTCAGCAGTTGTTTTATCTTTTAAATATTGAGTTGCTGCATTATCGTTTCCTTTTAAAATTGCAAATCCATCACCTATACTCATTCCTTTTATAGCATTTACAAAAACAGGCGCAGCATCCTTTGCAGCTTCTTCTGCCGAACGGTTCAAAGTCATTACAAATTTATCGAGCTGATCATTCATTTTAAGTTTTATTGCCCAATCTTTTACTTTTTGTGCTTCAGGAGGAAATGGAATAAACAAAGACGGATTTTTATAAAAGCCATCGACTTTAGATGCAAATGCACTTGAATTATTTGTCCCAACAGTTAAAGCATCTCTTAATCCGCTAATAACTTCATCGTTTGTTAATGGATTAGAAGCAGGTGCGCCTGTCCCTGTGCCCGAATTCACAGCATTTTTTGCAGCATCGGCTGTTTGTTGTAATTGTTGAGAAGTACAAGCTACTATTGTTACTGCAATAATTAATAGAGTAGGGAAGATGTTTTTTTTCATAAATAGTTATTTAAATTTTTTTCATTAACTCGAAAACCCCAATAGTCATTGGGAGAATAGATTATTTTATTTCAAATGATAATAATATTTCTTTTTCAATGGATGCTTGTAGTTTGTCACCAATTGCAACCGGACCAACTCCTTCGGGCGTACCAGTATAAATTAAATCACCTTTTTTTAATGTAAAAAACTTGGATACGTATGCAATTATCGAATCAAAAGTGAAAAGTAAATCTTTTGTGCTTCCTTTTTGTACTAGCTTATCATTAATTGTTAATTGAAAATTTATGTTATTTATATCAGCAATTTTTTTTTTATCAATAAACTTTCCAATAGGAGCAGAGCCATCAAATGCTTTTGCTTTTTCCCAAGGCAAACCTTTTTCTTTGCATTTTGCTTGAATGTCGCGTGCCGTGAAATCAATTCCTATTCCAATTTCATCGTAATATTTATTTGCAAATTGCACCTCAATATTTTTTCCGGGTTTATTTATTTTCAAAACCAATTCTACTTCATGATGAATTTCTTTTGAAAAATCGGGATAATAAAAAGGTTGATCATTTTTGATTTGTGCTGTATCTGGTTTTAAAAAAAACACAGGTTCGGTAGGAGCAGCCGCATTCATTTCTTTAGCATGCTCTGCGTAATTACGACCAATACAAATAATTTTCATACCGAAAAAATTAGAGAACTATTGATTTAGAGAAATAGAGAATGATTTGTTACTAGGACTATTCAATTTGATGTTATTTAAGTTTAATGTTATTTAAGTTTAATTTTTTAATTCACCAATTCCCCAACTCACTATTTCTCTAATTTTTTATTTATCTGTTAAATGCCATTCGTAATTTTATCTCCGTTAGCACTTTTTTTGTGTACAAAGGAAAATCGCCATTCAACATCCAAGAGTAATAAGATGGTTCGTCTTTAAACACTTGCTCAACGGGTTTTCCAATGTGTTTTCCGAAATTAAATACTTCAATTCCTTTATCATTAAAAATAATTCGACCAGCCAAATCCGCATTTTTATTGAGGTTGGTAAAATCATGCAATGCTTTAATGTCATTTTTTACGGGTGTTGATTTCACTCCTTTTCTATCTTCAAATTCTACTCCATCATATTTTTGAAGTTGCGCTAAAAAAACTTCATAAGTGGCTTCTATATCTGCTTGAGCACTGTGTGCATTTAGAATTTCTTTTCCACAATAAAATTTATATGCCGCTTTTAATGTTCGTTGTTCCATTTGATGAAAAATATTTTGAACATCCACAAAGCGTCTTCCTTTGATTTCAAAATCAATTTCTGCTCTTAAAAATTCTTCCACTAAAATCGGAATATCAAACTTATTGGAGTTGTAACCCGCTAAGTCACAGTCTTTCAAAAAATCGGCTAGACTTTTTGCAATTCCTTTGAATGTTGGTTCGTCTGCGACATCCTTATCATAAATGCCATGAATTTCGGATGAGGTAAGGGGAATTGGAATAGTTGGATTGATACGTTTTGTTCTTATTTCTTTTGTTCCATCCGGAGAAATTTTCAAAATTGAAACTTCTACAATCCTATCAGATGCTACATTTACACCGGTTGTTTCTAAATCAAAAAATGCAATTGGACGCGTTAAGTTTGGTGTTATCATTTTATTATTAAGGATAAAAGATTTTAGCTAAACGCTATTTCTTAAGTGTAAAATTTTTTTTACTTTCATTTTGTCCGATGCCAATATCAAAAATAAAGAACACATCAGTAAGTGTTTTGTAGCCATCCGCTTCAACAGTAATTTCGTATTTACTTGGATTTAAAGCCATAATAAATTTACCTGTATTAGGGTTAGGATTATAGGTTAAATCAGGTGCATCTTTGTTTTTTAAATCTTTCACCGTTACAATTGTTACAACATTTTTGGCGCTATCAATAGTATTAATATATCCTTGCAAAACGGTTGTTCGGTCTTCTGCATCATTAAATTTTACTCTATATAAATCCAAATCACCGTATCCACCATCTCTTACTGCGGAAATGTAAGCAACACGATTGTCTTCTGTAAATGAAATAGAGCGATCGTCTCCAACAGAGTTGATGGGATATCCAAGATTTTTTGGGCTAGTCCAAGTATTTTCTTCTTCGTTCCAAGTGGATTGAAAAAGATCGTAATCACCCATTCCTGCATGTCCTTTTGATGAAAAATAAAGCGTTTTGCCATCGGGGGCTATTTGAGGAAAATCCTCATTGTATTTTGTGTTGATAGTAGCGCCTAAATTTTGCGCCTTAGCCCATTGTCCGTTTGGAAGTTTACGTGCCATATAAATATCTGTTTCTCCAAGTCCACCATCACGTTTACTAGCAAAAAAAATAATATTTCCATCGGGAGTGATAGAACCTGCAGTTTCAAAATCGGAGTTCACATTGCTATTTAATTTTTTCATTCGCTGAAATACACCTGCTTTATTCATTGAAGAATAGATGTTTCCTAAACTATCAATATGGTCGATATACATTAACATTGTTTGTCCGTCTGGTGTTAATCCAACAGCTTGTTCATCGTATCGGGTATTGACTGTTGCTCCCATGTTTTTTGGTTTCGTCCAAACATCATTTACAGGTAAAGAAATATAAATATCGGATGAGTAATAACCATCAACTTCCACTTGTCCACCAATGTTATCTTTTCTTCTTGATGTAAATACAACAAACGATTCGTTTGCGGGAACAAAAGGATAATAATCGGGAAATTCGGAATTGATTTCTTTTCCAAGATTTTGAAAGGTAACATTAACAGGATGTTTAACATATTCCTTTCCATTTTCGCAGGTTTCAATTTGATGTACAACGTCTTCTAGCTCTTGCCCTTTTAATGTTGTTTTGTAAGTATTATAGGTTTTAATGGCATCATCAAATCGACTAGCGTATTGATATGCCAATCCTAAATGAAATAAAATTTGCTTTTCTGATTTGGGTGCTTTGCTTGCCACTTCAAGATATTGAATGGCAGCCGATTTGTTGATATTAGTATATAAATAACAAATTCCTAGTTTGTAGTTGTATTCAATATTGTTTGGCTCTTGCTTTAATAGCTGTTTGTATGCAGGTATTGCAAACAAAAAATTATTGTGCGAAAAGTGTTCTTTTGCATCAGCAGGATCAATTACTTTAGATGTTTTTGGTTGAGCATTTATGTTTTGAAGGAACAAAAATGCAAGTGCAAAAAGCAATATTTTTTTTAATAAAATCGAAGAAAAATCATTCACAGCTTATATCTTTTTTGTGCCTTAAAACCAAGTTTGGTACCAAAGTACAAAAAAAGTTTTTTTTATGAAAGAATTGTATGTCTTTTAATGAAAAAAACCTCACAAATGCTTATTCGGAGGTTTTTAATTATACTGATAGTAGCTTATTAATACGCTACTATTTTAATGAATTGGTATTTTTCATATAATGATTTGTTAATTAAGTAGTCTATGTTGTATTGAGGTCCAGACACATAGGATTTTATTTTTTTAAAATTTACTTTTGATACATCAACACCTTTTTCTTTTAAAGCTGTTATAATTTGTTCTTTAGCCTTTTCTGCCCTCGCTACAGACAATTCTTTATTTGTTTTATAGGCTCTAGTGGGAACCTGAGAAGCGCAAGAAGTTAAATTAATATTGATGCTTCCATTTTTATTCGCCAATTCTGCTAAATTATCAATGTATTGTTTAAAAGGGCTGTCATTTATATCAATTTGTGTGACGTTGTATTTGAAAAACATTTGGAAATTCAATTTATCAACACTAGCAAGTTGCTCGTTAGATATATTGTTATTGCTGTTATTATTGCTCGTTACAACATTGGTAGATGTAGTGTTATTTTTAGGGTTTGTTTTAAATTTTACCGAAGTTTTTGAATTAGCAAGGACATATTTACTATTTACTTTTCTAGTTTTTAATAAATTTCCTTTATTGTCTTTAAATTCAGCATAAGATTTTTTACCAATAACATGAGTATCTATTTCATCCAAAGCTAGAATGTATTCTTCGTCTTGAGGTAAAGGTGTGAAAATAAACCAACCTAATTCATCTGTAGTTGTGGTTTTTATAATTTCTCCTTTGGCATTTAATAAGTTTACTTTTAAGTTTGCAAATGGAGCATCTATTTCATTTACAATTTTTCCATCAACTGAAATAAATGTAACATCAGAAACAGTATTTTGAGTAGAGTCAGTTATAGGTGTTCCGAAATTAACAGCATTTAAGCGAATAGCTCTGTTGATTTCTTGATAGGCTGCATCTGCAGGAACATCAATAATTTCAGAAAAAAATTCTTCTCCGTCATTTGTGTAAGAAAGTGTATAATTGGTTCTTGGAGGGATAATTATGGTAAAACTACCGTCTCGCATCATGGGTTTATAAACTCCGGATACAATTCCTGTTTCGTTATTAGTTGCCGTAATTTCTAAGAATGGAGGTAACGTTTGGCCTTTTGCAGGAATAATGAATCCTTTTATAAGTACCAATGGTACTTCTTTGCGTTCCGGTAATGAAATCATATAAATGTCTTTTTCTCCATATCCTTCGGGGCGTGAGGAAGAAGAGTAATATCCTCTTTTTCCATCGGGAGATGTAACATAAAAAACATCGTCATCTGTTGTGTTTATTGGATAGCCAATATTAATTGGTTCTTCCCAGCCTTTTGTTTCTTCATTTTTTGGGGCGAAAAAAATATCAAAACCGCCAATTGTTTTATGACCATTTGAACTAAAGAACAAAACATTACCACTGGGATGAATGAAAGGAGATTCTTCATCATAAATGGTATTGATAGGTGCACCAACATTTACTGCTAAGCCCCATTTACCATTTGGCAATTTAATGCATTTCCAAATATCTCTACCGCCTAATCCGCCTTCTCTGTCACTAACAAAATATAACGTGTTTCCATCCGGACTTAAACAAGCACTTGTTTCCCATTTTGCAGTATTAATATCGGAGCCCATTGCTTGAGGGGTAGTCCAATCGTTTCCATCAAGTGTACTAAAATATATATCACCACCATTTACATCTTTATAAATTAATAAAGTTTGTGCATCTGCAGTTAAGCCAACACTTGCCTCGTGTCCTGTGGTATTTATATTTGAACTTACAGAAACGGGTGTTGTCCAAGTACTGTCATTTTTTTTGTATGAAACATAAATATCCTCATAAAACTGTCCGTCATCTGTTTTTTCCATTCCGGTTCCGTTGTATCTTCTGGATGTAAACATTAATGTTTTTTCATCGGCAGAAAGAACAGGACTATATTCAGGAGCAGGCGAGTTGATGCTATCTCCTAAATTGCTAAGAATTATATTTATTGGAGCAGCTACTAATGCTTTTGCATTGTTACTAATTTCAATTTGGCGATCCACATCTTTAATTAGTTCTACATTTTTATCTCGTAAGAAAGATTTAAACTTTTCGTAGTTAGCAATTGCCTCATCAAATTTATAATTAAAATGAAGTGCTTGCCCATAATAGTAAAATGCATTTACCGGAGCTGACTTTTCGGTTGGTTCTAAATCATTATAATTTCTTGATGTTTTTAAAACTGCTCTCTCAAGGTATATTAGTGCTTTATTTTTTTCTGTTTTAGACTTCATATAACATAAACCTACTTTGAAGTTTATATTCGCATTTGTAGAATCGATTGCATAAGCTTCCAAAAAATTTTGTAAAGCCAAAACATAATTACCCTCTAGTATCAAGTAATTTCCTTCAGTAAATTTTTGACGATAGTCAGCTTTGCCTTGAGCTTTTAATGTACAATTGAAAATAATAAGTGAAAAAAATAGGACTAAAATTTTTTGCATATTGAAGATGTTGATTTTAATAGGTATTCTGCTATGTTATAAACGTACAAAGCAGAACTGTTTTAAAATTAAACAAAAATATTAAAATTTGAATTCGGAAAGATAAAGGAAATAAAAAGAAATTAACAATTTTAAGTGGTTTAAAAAATAAGTTATTTAGACTCAATTATTTTCATTTCTACTCGCCTATTTAATTGCATCCCTTTTAGGTTGGGTTTCCCATTTGGCAGTATATTTGGAGCAATGGGCATTGTTTCTCCATATCCTTTAGCTACTAAGTACTTAGCATTGATTCCTTTTTTAATTAAAGCTGCCACAACTGCTTTAGAACGCATTTGTGATAGCTTTAAATTGGCTGCATCGTTTCCTTTGCTATCGGTATGACCGGCAACTTCAACAGTTAACTCGGGATACTCTTTCATTAACTGCATTAATTTTTCCAATTCTAAATTTGATTCTTTTCTAAGTGTAGCTTTATTTGAGTCAAAGAAAATATTATTTAAAACGATTTTAGAACCAATTTGAACTTTTTCTAAAACAATATGTTTTGTCAAAACAGAGTATTCAGGCTGTTTTGGGACATTAACATTTTCTGATTGAAAAAGATATCCTTTTGCTTCATACGATAAATTATAATTTTGTCCACGATTTAGAATAAAATAATAAGAACCCGAATCGGAGGAAGTGAAATAAGTTTCGATTAGTTTTCCTGTTAGGTTATCTTTTACAATAATTTGAGCGCCTGCAATTGTTTTGCCTTCGGTATTCTTCACTGTTCCTGTAATATTTATTGTTCCTAAGGTTTTGCTTTCAAGATTAATAGCTTCTAATAAAAGTTCTTTTTCAATTTCTTGGTAAGAAGAATTTGGAGGTATCGTAATAGCTACGTTTATTGGTTGATACCCTTCAGCTTCGTAGCTAATATTGTATGTTTTTCCTTCATTACCAGGGGTTAAAATTAATAGATATTTTCCTGTTGCTTCATTTGGTTTTACATTTTGAACAACCAAACCACTTTCCATATCAGTAGCTAGAATTTCAATCTTAGAAAGCCCTTTTGTTGAGCCATTAAAAGAAACAAATCCTTTTAATAACGTTAGTGGCTCCACAATTGCATTCTCGAAATTAACCATGTAAATATCCTTTTCTCCATATCCGTCTTTTCTAACGGATGAGAAATAGCCTCGTTTTCCATCTGCTGATTGTACATAAAAAACATCATCATCAGGGGTATTGATAGGAGCTTTTAAGTTTTCCGGAGTGCTCCATTTGCCATTTTCATCTTTTACAGATTTGAAAATATCAAAGCCTCCCATATTTTTATGACCTTTTGAACTGAAGAAAAGCGTAACACCATCAGGATGGATAAAAGGAGCATCTTCATCATCTGCAGTATTTATTTCTGGACCAAGATTTAATGGCTTACTCCATTGTCCGTTTGGAAGTTTAACGCAACGCCAAATATCTCTTCCTCCGTAACTTCCTTCTTTTCTGTTGCTAACAAAATAAAGTGTGTTTCCATCAACCGTAAGTGAAGCGTGTGTTTCCCAGTCGGGTGAGTTAATATTGGAGCTTAACGGTATCAATTCACTCCAAGTATTTCCTTCTAAATTACTGTAATAAATATCACCGCCATTTATATCTCTATAAACAAACAATTGTTGTCCGTCAGCCGAAATGCTAATATCTGCTTCACTGTTACTGGAGTTAATGTTTGTTCCAATTGATTTTGCGCTTGTCCAAGTTCCATCTGGTTTTTTTGTACAGATATAAATATCTTCTAAAAATTGGTCGTTTTCTGTTTTTTCTCCTCCTGTACTACCAAGTCTTCTAGATGTAAATATCAATGTTGATTCGTCTGCCGAAATAACCGGGCTGTAATCTGGATATATACTGTTTACGCTATCTCCAAGGTTGTTGATAGTAACAATAACGGAGTCTTTTACAAAATCAATTCCATTGAAATTTGTTTCTATTTGTTTGTCTAAATCTTTTGCAAGTTCTTTATTTCTATTACCAACGATATCTTTCATTTTATTGAAATAAACAGTTGCTTCATTAAAGCGATAAGCTAAACGGTAGGCTGTTCCAAGCGAGTAATAGGCTAATTCAGGCGCTTTTTTCTCTTTCGGGTCTTCAGGATTGTAATTGTGAGCAACGTTAAGTACCGCTTTTTCTAAGTAATAGAGTGCTTTATTTTTTTCAGTAGCAGATTCTAAATAACAGTAACCTATTTTATAGTTAATATTCGCATTCGTAGAATCAATTTGGTAAGCAACTTTAAAATATTTTAATGCTAATGAATAATTTTGTTCTAGGATAAGATAGTTGCCTTGAATGAAGTTTTCACGATAATCGCCTTTATTTTCTTGAGAAAAAATAGTTGTAGTAAGAAGTATAAAAAAGAATAGAAGTATGTTTTTCTTCATAAAATTAGGCGTAATAAAATTTAAAGCCGAACGCAAATATAGCATTTATGAGGATTTTAGGAAATTTTTTTGGTAAAAAAATGAATAAAAGAAAAGCAGAGATTTATCTCTGCTTTTCTTTTTAAAAAAATAGTTTATTTTTTAGCTTCCATTTTTATTCTGATGTATTGATATTGTTCATATACAGCCATATTTTCGATAGAATCTTTTTTGTATTCTGGTCCTTGCACTAATGTTTTAGGTTCGCTAAAAATAATTTGTGCTGATTTTAAACCTTTTTTCATCAAAGCCTTTAACACCTTATCTTTGGCAGCCTTTGCTCTTAAATTTGCTAAATTTTCATTGCTTCTAAAAGTGCGAGTAGGAACAGTTGAAGCACTTGATTCAATAGTTATTTCAAATGTTGGATTATTTGTCAAACAGCTACTTAGTTCGTCTATAAAAGCATTGAAGTCACTTGCTTCACTGTTAATTTCCTTTTTGTTGTATTTGAAAAATAATTGATAAAAGACTTGCCCCGGAAGACAATTTTTAGATGTATTGTTGTTTGTTAAAGTACTATCAATTGCTACAACCAAAGTTGAATCACCATAAATAACATCTTTTTTTATGACTTGGTAGCCTTTTCCTTTTGGAACATCAATTATCTGAGAAAAAACTTCAATATTGTTGATTTTGAATATTGTTTTATATGAATTGCCTATTGGTAGGTTTGTGCCGTATTTACCTGTTGAGCTATTTGCTGTAAGGGTTTGAACGGTATCTCCGGTTGTATTATTAATAATATAAATGTTGTTATTCGAAATATCTTCTTTTGTATAATTGATAATTTTTCCGAGAAATATTGTGATGTTGCGTGGTTCAAACTCAGGGAATTGAATCATATAAATGTCTTTTTCTCCAAAGCCTCCTTCTTTATCAGAAGAGAAAAAAGCCCTTTGTCCATTAGGTGTAGTAATTAAAAAAACATCATCATCAGTAGTATTTACAGGATATCCATAATTGATGGGTGAAGACCAATTCCCATTTTCATCATTTATTATTGAAGAAAAAATATCAAATCCCCCCATAGAATTATGACCTTTTGATGAGAAGAAAATTTGTTTGCCATCAGGGTGAATAAATACACCATCTTCATCGTATTTTGTATTGATGTCACTTCCTAAATTCTGAGCAGGTCCCCAGTCACCATTTGGTAGTCTTAAGCATTTGTAAATGTCGCGACCACCATATCCTCCAGTTCTATTACTGGTGAAATATAAAGTTCTATTATCGGAACTAAAACAAGCGTGTGACTCCCATGATGATGAATTAATAGGAGCAGAGACATATTGTGGAATTCCCCATTCCTTACCTTGCAGTTCACTCACATAAATATTGCCGTTTCCTCCATCATCTTTATAAATTAAAAGTTTAGAACCATCTGCCGAAAGGTTTATGGTTGCTTCGTGTCCAGGTGTATTAATGTTTGTTCCAATAGATGTTGCTTTTTCCCATTTCTCCTCTTTTTCAGAATAAGTAGAAATAAAAATATCTTCATAATATTCGCCACTAGGCAATTTTAAGTTACTTGTTCCACCTTCTCTTCTTGTTGTAAAAATCAATGTTGATTCGTCCAACGATAAAACAGGTGAATATTCAGGGAATTTTGTATTAATGCCATCTCCAAGGTTTGTAATTATAACTTCTTTTGGTTTTTTTATTAGTTCCTTACCATATTTACATGTTTCTATATCATGCTGTACATCTTCTATTTCTGATAGCATTTTGGTATCAGATCCCAACTCTTTGATATATCTTTGATACATTTCAATAGCTTTATCAAATTCATAATTTAAATGGTATGCTTTTGCTAAATAATAATAACTGGAAAGCGGGGCTTGTTTTTCGCCTATTTCACCCTGCTTGTAGCGGGTTGAAATATTTATTATTGCAAACTCAAGGTATGGTATTGCTTTGGCTTTGTAGGTGGATGCATTTATATAGCAAAATCCTATTTTGAAATTTACATTGTTATTTCCTTTGTCAATAGAATCAAGCTGTATGTATAAGGGTAAAGCAGCGGTATAGTTTTCATCAACAAAATAATTTTCTGCTTGTTCATATATTTTTTTATAGTCAGCACTTGCATTTTTCGAAAAGGAAAAACTAGAATAAAGCATTATTGAAGCAAATAAAAAGAGCTGAATATATTTTCTCATCTGTAAATAATTTGTCTGATTTTTATACAATTTAAAATTCTCTATTAATGTCCCATTGCTCAAGATAATCAGCTACTCTTCTAACAAATTGACCTCCTAATGATCCATCAACAACTCTGTGGTCGTATGAGTGTGAAAGAAACATGAAATGACGAATTCCAATTAAATCTCCTTCAGGAGTTTCAATTACAGCGGGTTTTTTTTTGATGGCACCAACAGCCATAATAGCAACTTGAGGCTGGTTGATGATGGGTGTGCCCATTAAGTTTCCGAATGAGCCAACATTTGAAATGGTATATGTTCCGCCTTGTATATCGTCAGGTGAAAGTTTTCCGGTGCGAGCACGGTTGGCTAAGTCGTTGACTTGTTTTGTTATACCCACAAGATTCAGTTGGTCAGCATTTTTAATAACAGGAACAATTAAATTTCCCGAAGGCAATGCTGCAGCCATTCCTATGTTTATATTTTTTCTTTTAATAATTTTTGTTCCATCTAAAGAAACATTTATCATTGGAAAATCTTTTATCGCTTTTACTAGTGCTTCTATGAAGATAGGAGTGAAGGTTAATTTTTCTCCTTCTCGTTTTTCAAAACTACCTTTTACTTTTTCTCTCCATTTTACAATGTTGGTAACATCTGCTTCTACAAATGAAGTAACGTGAGGAGAAGTTTGTACACTCATTACCATGTGGTCGGCAATAAGTTTACGCATACGATCCATTTCAATTATTTCGTCACCGGCATTTATTGAAATAGCCGGTTTAGCATGAGCAGCTCCGTTAGAAGAAACTTCTTGAACGACCTTTGTGGTTTGTTTTCCTTTAGTTGGAATGTAAGCTAAAATATCATTTTTAGTTACTCTGCCATTTACTCCTGTGCCTGAAATGCTTTCTAACTCAGTCATTGCAATACCTTCTTGTTTAGCAATGTTGCGAACAAGTGGGGAAAAGAATTTTCCGGAAGAGGAATTTTTTTCTAGTATAGCGACTTCTTTTACTGCAGTTGAAGCTAATTCTTTTTGAACAGTTGTTGTTTGTTGAATAATTGGAGTTTTTATTTCAGAATTTTCAATACTGGCATTTGCATCTGTAGAAATAATAGCAATAGCCTTTCCAACTTGAACCACATCGCCTTCGTTGTATAATCGTTTGATAAGAGTTCCGGTAGTTGTAGAAGGGATCTCGGTATCTACTTTATCGGTCGCTATTTCCAATACCGTTTCATCGGCTGCAATTTGGTCGCCTTCTTTTTTTAACCATTTGATGATAGTTGCTTCTGCAACACTTTCGCCCATTTTGGGCATAATCAACTCTACCTGTGCCATAATCTTGTAATCGGTTCTTTTATTAAACGTAGTTTAAAGAGTTACAAAAATAAACTATTATTTTAGATGTGCAATGTAAGAATTTGGCAAATAATAAGTAGTTTTATGGTTTTTAGACAAAAAAAAAGCCTTGTTTTTTTACAAGACCCATTTTTAATCAGTTCATTGTTTTTTTATGCAAACAAAGGAAAATCTTTCATTAATTTATTTACTTCTTTTTTTACTTCTGCAATTATCTTCTCATTGTCGTGATTCATCAATACTTTATCAATTAAATTTACAATCTTAGGAATGTGTTTTTCCTTGATTCCACGAGTGGTTATAGCGGATGAGCCTACTCGAATGCCAGAAGTAACAAAGGGCGATTTATCATCGAAAGGAACCATGTTTTTATTAACTGTAATATCTGCTTTTACAAGTGTAGTTTCAGCTAGTTTTCCGGTTAACCCCGACTGTCCATTAGGTAATTTTTTTGAGCGTAAATCAATCAGCATGCAGTGATTATCAGTTCCTCCCGAAATAACTTTATAGCCTTTATCAACAAAACATTGAGCCATTAGTTTAGCATTTTTCATTACTTGAATACAGTATTTCATATAGCTATCATCCAAAGCTTCTGCAAAAGCAACTGCCTTAGCAGCAATAACGTGTTCTAATGGTCCGCCTTGAGTTCCAGGAAATACAGCCGCATCAAGCAATTGCGACATCATTTTAATTTCTCCTTTGGGAGTTTTATCCCCCCACGGATTTTTGAAATCGTTGCCCATCATAATCATTCCACCTCTTGGTCCTCGCAATGTTTTATGGGTTGTAGTTGTAACAATGTGACAATGCGGTAAAGGGTCGTTCATTAATCCTCTGGCAATTAATCCTGATGGATGTGAGATGTCAGCCATCAATAATGCTCCAACTTTATCAGCAATTTTTCTTAATTTTTTATAATCCCAATCACGAGAATAAGATGAGGCTCCACAAATAATTAATTTGGGTTGCTCTTTTATGGCAATTGCCTCAATTTTATTAAAATCAATTCGACCGGTTTTTTCTTCTACACCATAAAAACTAGGGCTATAGAGTTTTCCTGAAAAATTAACAGGAGAGCCATGAGTAAGGTGTCCACCATGCGAAAGATCGAAACCTAAAATTTTATCTCCAGGTTTTAAAACTGCCAGCATAACAGCTGCATTTGCTTGCGCTCCGGAATGTGGCTGTACGTTTACCCATTCGGCATTAAAAAGTTTTTTCGCACGATCAATTGCCAGCTGCTCAACTTTATCAACCACTTCGCAACCGCCATAATAACGTTTACCCGGAAGTCCTTCTGCGTATTTATTTGTAAGTACCGAACCCATTGCTTTCATTACATCTTCGCTGACATAATTTTCGGAAGCGATGAGTTCCAACCCAACTGTTTGACGTTTTTTTTCTTCAGCGATAAGATTAAAAATGACGGTGTCTTTTTTCATAAAAATAATAATAAAGTTTTTAAGATGAATGTAAAAGTAAAATTTAGTTTGTTATGTGTTGGAAGTTTTATTGTTTTCTTTTTCCGAAAGTTTGAAAGTAGGAATTAATATCATAAGAACAATTGGTGATTGAGCCATTCCCATAAGATATCTGGCAAATTCATACATTTTTTCAGAGCTACTCTCAAACAGATAACCGGCAATAATAAATAAACCGGAGAGAATGATAATTCCTAAATAGGTAAAAAGAGTGATTTTGAAATACTTTCTATTGTTAAATAGAAGTTTCATTGCTAAAAGGGAAAAAAAAAGGTAAAAGATGCTGAAAAGCAATGTCAAAAGCCATTTTATGTTGACTAATGTATTGTATTCATAATTTTCAAGAAAGGATAAAAATCGAGGAAGATAATAATCTTGATTCAAATCCCAAGCTCTCAAAAGCGCATTAATTGATTTAAAAATAGAATCTCTTAAATATCCCAAAAATATAATTGAAACGGTCAAAAAAATGAGGGCGATGCTCCTTAATATGCTACTCCTTTTGCTTTTCACGAGCGTAAAATTACAATTATTATTTTTTAAATCCATTAAATTAATCTTCAAGTATTTAGAGCGTTTTTTTTAGTCGATACAAACAACCTTTTAGTCTAATTTATTTTTTTATTAAGAACCTTTAGTTTAAATTTACAGTATAACATTACAGATGTAAGAAATTACGGTTAAATGTAAATATGAATTATTAAATAACTGTCTATATATGAAAACGAAAAGCTACTCCCTTTGTTTGATTATTTGTTCTCTTTTGTTGCCTCTTATGGGCAATTCCACAACATTTTTTTCTCGAATAAATGGGAACTGGAATACTTCTTCCACTTGGTCTACTTTTTCATGTTCAGGAATACCTGCTACTACTATTCCCGGTGCTGCCGATAATGTAGTGATTTGTGCGGGTAAGACAGTAACAATGAATGGAGCTTCGGGTGCTTGTTTATCACTTACGGTTAATGGAACAGCCAACTGGATAAGCACTGCTGCTGTTACTAATGTTGGTACTGGTGGTTTGATTCTGAATAATGGAGCACTTTTATCTGGAACTGTTGCCGGAACATTAAATGTCTCTGGTCCAATGAATGTTGTTGCAGGGGCTAGTGTAACACTTGGAATTGTAACACTAAATGTAACAGGACTAACTTCAATTAACGGAACATTAAATGATAATAATACCGGTGGTTCAAATACGTTTGGAAATTTAGATTTAAATTCAACAGGCAAATTTAATAACGCCTCTTCTGAAACCTATACAATTAATGGAAATCTTAATACTTACGGAGGGGATTTTCTTATAGCAGGCGGAGCAATTCCAATTTTTAATATTACTGGAAATTTTAACGTAGTAAGTGGAATTTGTGATGTAAGCTCCATAATACTTACTGTTTCAGGAATCTCTACCATTTCTGGGACATTGAATATTAATAGTGTAAAAGGAACAAAAACCTTTAACGATTTTATTGTTGCACCTACAGGTACTTTCAATTCTATTGTAGCAGAAAATTATAAAGTAAATGGAAGAATTCAAGTGGATGGAATTTTTAATGCAAATCTTGGAATTTTTACATTAGCAGGAGTCGGTAAAACAATTACAGGCATAACTCCAATGGTTATTGATGACATTACTTGTACTGGTTCGTATATAAATAACGCTTCTGTAAAACTTACAACTAGCTTAAAAGGTGGAGGAACATGGACTCAAGGAACAACTGGAACTTTAAATCTTGCAATTATAAATACAAATTTTACTTTAACCACCTTTAATACTTCTGCAATTGGGAATACTGTAATTTATAGTAGAGCCGGTGCACAAAACATTAGAATTCCGGCAGATGGAAGCTATTCAAACTTAACTGTATCCGGTGGAAACACAAAAACAATGCTTGGCTCAACAATCGTAGGTGCCAATTTGCTTATATCAGCATCCACCACATTGGCAAGTTCAAATTTTAATTTATTGGTGGGCGGAAATTTTTCTAATAATGGAACCTTTATTCAGGGAACTGCAACAGTAACTCTAAATGGCACACTTGCTCAGCAAATAAATGGAACTACAGCAACAGCATTTAATAATCTTACCATTACCAATTCCAGTGCAATTGTTACAGCAGCAACAAACTTTAGCGTTGGAAGTATATTAACCATTGGCGTTAATGCCATTCTCTCTCCAAATGCGGCAGTTATAGTAAGTGGGGCTGGAACTTTAACAGGGAATGGAACGGCTCGTGTAACAAGGATTGCAGTAACGCCTGATTTTATTTCTCAGTATACTATCACCGGCAAAACATTGTCAGGATTAAACATCGATTATATTGGAGCAGGCAACCAATCGGTGAATATTTTAAATTATGGTTCATTAACTGTAAGTACAAATGGTGCAAGAACGGTTATTTTCCCAGCTGCTATTATAGGTGTTTCAAATATTTTTTCACCAACTTCTGTCTCAACCACTTATACGATAACAGGAAACACTATTAATTTTAATGGAACAGTTGCTCAAACAATTCCAGCTTTTAATTACAATCATTTAACTTCTTCTTCAACCGGTTCAAGAACTCTGGCGGCTAGTGGAACAATAGGCGTTGCGGGTATCTTTACTCCATCGGTGAATGTATATACAATAACAGGGAGCACTATTAATTTTAATGGAACAGTTGCTCAACCCATTCCAGCGTTTAATTACAATCATTTAACTTCATCTTCAACCGGTTCACGCACTCTTGCGGCTGCCGGAA
>JAYVZC010000355.1:0-7508 GCA_043783695.1 Bacteroidota bacterium | reverse complement strand
CCAAAAGTATGAATAGAAGATGGATTACCATAGTGTTCTGTCATGTAAGGCAACATTGCATCCAACACTTCTTTGTCAAGTGCCGTAGTAGCTGCATTATCAAAATAAATTTTCATCTTATAAAACTATTTGTCAATTTGAGATTATCTTTTTGTGCGGATAGCGAATCTTTACGAATTTTACGAATCTGTGTTTGCTATTTTTTTTACGTTACGATTCGTAATATTCGTTTTTTCATTCGTTATCTGTACAAGTACAATATTATAATTAAAAGTCGAATCATTAAGCAGTAATTTGTTGCATTTTTATGAATTCACGGATGTCTGCCATAATTTTTTTTGCAAGATTGTCTGCTGTTGTTTTACTTTCGCTTTCCGAATAAATTCTAATAATAGGTTCCGTATTTGATTTACGTAAGTGCACCCATTCTTTATCAAATTCTATTTTTACTCCATCAATCGTATTGATTGGCTGCTTTTTATATTTTTCCTTTATGCTTTCTAAAATACTATCCACATTGATTTCCTGAGTCAGTTCAATTTTATTTTTTGAAATATGATAATCAGGAAACGAAGAACGCAACATCGAACAACTTTTTCCATATTTCGCTAACTGAGATAAAAATAAAGCTATTCCAACCAAAGCATCTCTTCCATAATGCAATTCAGGTAAAATAATTCCACCATTTCCTTCACCACCAATAATTGCATTTGTTTCTTTCATCATTTTCACCACATTCACTTCTCCAACAGCAGATGCACTGTATTTGCCATTGTGTTTTTCTGTTATATCGCGCAAAGCACGTGTAGATGACATATTAGAAACTGTATGCCCTTTTTTACCGGATGCTTTTTCGGCAGGACTTCTTTTATTCAAAACGTATTGAGCGCAAGCAACTAAAGTATATTCTTCGCCAAACATTTCACCATCTTCGCAAACCAAAGCTAACCTATCTACATCCGGATCAACAACAATTCCCAGATCTGCTCCTTCTTTTTTAACAACTTTAGAAATATCTCTTAAATTTTCAGGCAATGGTTCCGGGTTATGCGGAAATTCGCCTGTTGGATCACAATACAATTCTACAATTTGATTTACTCCCAATGCTTTTAATAGTTGAGGAAGAACAATTCCTCCTGTAGAATTTACACAATCAATCACTACTTTAAAATCTGCTTTTTTAATTGCTTCCACATCAACCAATGAAAGTGCTAAAATTTTATCGATGTGTTTTTTGAAATAAGTATCATTCTTAGTTACCTTCCCAAGTGCGTTCACATCTACGAAAGTATATTTTTCTTTATCCGCAATATCAAGAACATCTGCACCGTCTTGCTCATTTATAAATTCACCTTTTGAATTCAATAATTTTAATGCATTCCATTGTTTGGGATTGTGACTTGCTGTTAAAATAATTCCCCCATCAGCATTTTCCTCCGGAACAGCAATTTCCACAGTAGGTGTAGTTGAAAGTCCTAAATCAACCACATCCACTCCCATTCCTTGCAAAGTTCCTAAAACCAAATTATTCACCATTTCTCCGGAAATGCGGGCATCGCGACCAACAACAATTTTTATTTTTTTGCCTTTTGCACTTTTCGCAATGAATGTAGCAAAAGCAGCTGTATATTTTACTACGTCAATCGGACTTAATCCTTCACCAGGTTTCCCTCCTATTGTTCCTCTTATTCCCGAAATCGATTTAATTAATGTCATACAAGTGTTTGTCTTATTTTAAAGCCCACAAATATAAGTCTTTGCCCTCTTATTATAATGGATTAATTCTAAACAATCAACCAAATAGTGTTCAAAACTAAGTGCATTTTTGAGCATTTTTTACTACTTTCGCTTTAATTTTAAGGATGACCAATAATGTTTAGCTTATTTTATAGTGTAAAATCTAAATTTCTTAAAGATGAGTAGTGAAGAATTTGGGGACAACGAAAACAAAGGAGCACAATATCTTTTGATACTTGTGGATCGCTTTGAAGAAATGATTAACAATAACAAACAATATTTTTTTGATGCTGAAGAGTTAGAAGAAATTATTGATTATTATTTCGAAAAAAATAATTCTAAAAGAGCTTTATCAGCTATCGATTTCGCCATTGGGCAATATCCATTTTCTACTGTTTTCCTTTTGCGTAAAGCACAGATTTATGCTGCAACCAATCAAAGTCAAAAAGCATTAGAAATTCTTTCTTATGTAGAAAGCATGGAACCTTCCAATACGGAATTATTTATGACAAAAGGCTCTATTTACAGTCAGATGGGATTAACTGATCAAGCCATTGAAAATTTCAAAAAAGCGGCTGAAAATGCAGAAGATATTGATGAAATTTATTTAGCAATGGCATTTGAATTTGAAAATACCGCTAAATTTGATGACGCTATTTTTTATCTTAAAAAAGCAATAGATGCAAACCCCGAAAATGAAGTAGCACTGTATGAATTGGCATTTTGTTATGACTTAAATGGGCAATCAGAAGAAAGTGTAAAATATTACTCTGATTTTGTAGATAAACACCCTTATACTTCTACTGCTTGGTTTAACTTAGGTGTTTCCTACAATCGATTAGGCATGTATGAGAAAGCTATTGATGCTTACGATTATTCCATTGCCATTCACGATGATTTTGCTTCTGCTTATTTCAACAAAGCAAATTCATTGGCAAATCTCAATCGTTTGGATGAAGCCATTGAAGTTTACAAAGAAACATTAAAGGTTGAAGACCCTGATGCCATTACGTTTTATTATATCGGGGAATGTTATGAGAAAAAGGAAGATTTGGATCATGCATTGGTTTATTATAACAAAGCTATTAAGTTAAATCCACAATTGGCGGATGCTTGGCTGGGAATTGCAATTGTTTTAGATTCTCAAAATAAGACAGATGAAGGAATACATTATGCAAAAAAAGCACTAGAACTCGACAAGGTTAATGCCGAATATTGGTATATCTATGGTGAGTTACAACAAAAAATGCAATTTTATGAAGATGCCGAAAACTCTTTCAAAAAAGTAATTGAACTCGATCCTGATAACGCTGAAATTTGGTTAGATTATGCTAATTTATTATTTGAACAAGAAAATAAAAATGGTTCTTTAGAAATACTTGCCGAAGGGATTAAACACCATCCTCAAAATGCAGAACTTCATTACCGAATCTCTGCTTGTCTTATGAGTATTGGCCAAAAGCAAGAAGCATTGAGTTTTTTACAAAGTGCATTGAAATTAAATTACGAAAAACACAATGAGCTGTTTGAGTATTTACCTCAATTAAAAGAGAATACAAGTATTACAGATTTAATTGAATCATACAAGAAGTAAATAGCCAATTGGCAGTAGACAATAGGCAATTAAAAAAAATATTAAAATTGTAATTTAGACATTATGAACTTCGACTTACCACACATTCCCGAACGCCCTTCAAAACCTCGTAACAAAGGACTAACCATGATGATGGATAAAGGCTTAAGTATTCGTCAAGCGGAAGATTTTTTGAGTGTTAGCGGACATTTAACCGATATTATTAAACTTGGATTTGGTACTTCCTTTATCACTCCCAATTTAGAGCAAAAAATAAAACTGTATCGCGATGCAGGAATGAAAGTTTATGTTGGAGGAACTTTGTTTGAGGCTTTCATCGTGCGAAACATGTTTGATGCGTATCAAAAATTAATTGACAAATTAAAGTTGGATTGTGCCGAAGTTTCCGATGGTTCAATTGTTATGCCTCACGATAAAAAATGCGAATACATCAATAAACTTTCTAAAAATTTTACTGTTCTTTCCGAAGTTGGTTCTAAAGAAGCAGGTATTATTATTCATCCTGCCATGTGGATATCTATGATGAATAAAGAGCTGGAAGCAGGTTCATGGAAAGTAATTGCAGAAGCTCGCGAAAGTGGAAATGTTGGAATCTATCGTGCAAATGGAAGTGCTCACACGCTCTTAATTAACAAAATATTATCGAAAGTAGACAGAGATAGCATTTTGTGGGAAGCACCTATAAAAGCACAGCAAGTTTGGTTTTTGAAACTTTTGGGTTCTAATGTTAACTTAGGAAATATTTCTTACGATGATGTAATTCCATTAGAAACATTGCGATTAGGATTGCGTGGCGATACTTTTTTCAGCCATTTACCGACTGCATTGAAACAAACAACTGAATAAATTTTAAAAGAAATAACCATCATGAAAGAAATAACCGTATCCGAATTAAAAAAATTAAAAGACAGCAATGCAGATTTTCAATTAATAGATGTGCGTGAAGAACATGAATTGGAAATATGCGAAATTGGTGGTTTACATATTCCAATGGGTGAAGTCATGGATAATTTAGATAAGATATCAAAAGATAAACAAGTGGTGATTCATTGCAGAAGTGGTGCTCGTTCTGGAGCAATATGTCAAGCATTGGAAGCTAATGGCTATACTAATGCGTACAATTTAAAAGGCGGAATTATTGCTTGGTCAACCGAAATTGATTCTTCTATTACAAAATACTAAAAGCCTCTTTCCTCCTGCCTGCCGGCAGGCAGGTTATCCCAGCTAAACAAAAGAGGGGGCAATAGTTGAGAAACGTATCAAAAACATCCAATCAAAAAAAATATGATTGAATTATTTAAACACATTTTACATCTAGATTTCGAATGGTTGTTTCAAAATTACAGTGATGTAGTTTATATCATTTTATTTTTAGTGATTTTTATTGAAACAGGATTGGTCATAATGCCTTTTTTACCTGGCGATTCACTTTTATTTACTGCTGGCTTATTTGCACGATTAGGTTATTTAAATTTATCCTACCTCCTTTTACTTTTATTTGCAGCAGCTGTTTTGGGCGACAATACAAACTATTGGCTTGGGCGGAAAATAGGACTAAAGGCCTTGCAAATGAAAATTGGAGGTAAAAAACTAATCAAAGATGAGTATCTAACAAAAACACATTCTTTTTTTGATAAATACGGACCTAAAACAATTATTCTTGCACGCTTTGTTCCAATTGTGAGAACATTCGCACCGTTTGTTGCCGGTATTGCTGAAATGAATTATAAAAAGTTTTTATCTTTTGACATTCTTGGTGGCGCAATATGGATCGGTACTTTAACTTTAGCAGGATATTTTTTAGGTGAAATTCCATGGATAAGAGAAAACATTGAAAAGGTAGCATTGGGAATTGTTTGTTTATCTATACTTCCTATTGCTATTGAAATACTGAAAGCTAAATTCAGTAAAACAAAATAATTTTTTTCTTTGTTAAACTATTTTATACTCTTTGATATATTACCACTAAGTATAAATGAAATAAAAGACTCGATGTTTATTTAATCAAACATACAACATTTAAGAATGTCAACAATACTATACGGATTAATCGGTTATCCTCTCTCACACTCCTTTTCAAAAAAATATTTTACAGAAAAATTTGAGAAAGAAAAAATTACAGATTGTGAATTCAATGCCTTTGCAATTGAAAACATAGAACTATTACCTCAATTAATAAATGACAATCCAACATTAAAAGGATTGAGTGTTACCATACCTTACAAAGAAAGTGTTATTCCCTTTTTAAATGATTTAGATGTTACAGCAAAAAAAATTGGAGCGGTAAATTGCATCAAAATAATAAATGAAAAACTAATCGGATATAATACAGATGCTTTTGGTTTCAAACAAAGTATCAAACCGTTTTTAGAATCACATCACCAAAGAGCATTAATTCTTGGAACTGGCGGAGCTTCCAAGGCTGTTGGGTTTGTCTTAAAAGAAATTGGAATTAGTTGTCATTTTGTTACGAGAAATAAAACCGGAGAAAACCAATTTACATACGATGAGTTAAACGAAAACATGATGAATGCATTTAAGCTCATCGTGAATGCAAGTCCGGTTGGAATGTTTCCAAATGTTAACAGCGCTCCTAAAATTCCATACGAATTTATTTCATCCTCACATTTGTTATATGATCTTGTGTACAATCCCGCAGAAACTGAATTTTTAAAACGAGGAAAAGCCAAAGGAGCAGCAATTGTAAACGGTTTATCAATGCTTCATCAACAAGCAGAAGAAGCTTGGAGAGTTTGGAATAAATAATATTGTGCACATGCAAAAGACATGTTCATTTAAATCATAACCAAATCCCAACACAAGCAAAAAATCATTTTTTATCATAAAAAATCTGCAGCCTACCCCGAGCAATTCGATGTTCCAATTTTATATAGTTCAATTGGCAGAAGAAGCTTTATGAACAAGGAATTATCGCCCTAATACTTCAACCGAGTTTATGGTGAGCAGAGTCGAATCCACTCAGTATGACGGAGAGGAATTATTCCGTATTTTTGTATTCTTATGGAATTCAAATTAATTTCCGACTTTCAGCCCACTGGCGACCAACCAAGTGCTATTAAACAATTGGTGGATGGGGTAAATCAAAATTTGCCTGCTCAGACTTTACTTGGTGTTACCGGCTCCGGAAAAACATTTACCATTGCAAATGTCATTCTACAAACAGGAAAACCTACTTTAGTTTTAAGTCATAATAAAACACTTGCAGCACAATTGTATGGGGAATTCAAACAGTTTTTCCCAAACAATGCTGTTGAATATTTTGTAAGCTATTACGATTATTATCAACCCGAAGCTTTTCTTCCCAGCTCAAATACATACATAGAAAAAGATTTAGCCATCAACGATGAAATTGAAAAATTGCGGTTGAGTACCACTTCTGCATTGCTTTCCGGAAGACGTGATGTAATTGTTGTTTCCTCTGTTTCTTGTATTTATGGTATTGGAAATCCTGTTGAATTTAGAAGCAACGTCATTCAAATAAAAAAAGGAGAAATTATTTCTCGTAATAAATTTTTACATCGATTAGTAGAAAGCCTTTATTCAAGAACAACAGAGGATTTTAATCGTGGAAATTTCCGTGTGAAAGGCGATACAGTGGATATTAATTTAGCGTATGCTGATTTTTCTCTTCGTGTTTCTTTTTGGGATGATGAAATTGAGCAAATAGAATACTTTGAAACTAGCACCGGTAAAAGCATTGAGAAGCTCGACAGCGTTACTGTTTACCCTGCAAATATTTTTGTTACAAGTCCCGAAACCATGAAAAGTGCTATTCGTCAAATTCAAGATGACATGGTAAAACAAGTAGATTATTTTAAAGAGATTGGAAAACATTTAGAAGCAAAACGATTGGAAGACAGAGTAACTTACGATCTTGAAATGATGCGTGAATTGGGCTATTGCTCAGGTATAGAAAATTACTCACGTTATTTTGATAGTCGCTTACCTGGTTCTCGCCCCTTCTGTTTGTTAGATTATTTTCCGGATGATTTTTTAATGGTGATTGATGAAAGTCATGTCACTCTTCCGCAAATACGTGCGATGTATGGTGGAGATAGGGCTCGTAAAGTAAATCTTGTTGATTATGGATTTCGATTACCTGCTGCTATGGACAATCGCCCCTTGAAGTATGAAGAATTTGAAACACTTATTAATC
>JAYVZC010000354.1:0-3182 GCA_043783695.1 Bacteroidota bacterium | reverse complement strand
TTTCATTTTTTAAATGATTGAGGTCTACTCCTACTTTTCCGCCAACTGAGGCGTCCACTTGTGCTAATAAAGTAGTTGGGATATTAATAAAATTGATTCCTCTTTTGAATGTTGAAGCAATAAATCCGCCCATATCGCTAATCACTCCACCGCCAATATTTATAAAAAGTGATTTTCTATCGGCACCATATTCACTCAATGCAGCCCAAATTTGCGCACACACTTCAATGGTTTTACTTTGTTCTCCACTATCAATTTCAATAATCTCAGCATCTTCAAAAGCCTCAATTTTATCAACTAATTGAGGATAACAAAACTTTAATGAATTTTCATCTACCAAAATAAATAATTTGGAATAGTTAGATTTATTCGCCTTAAAAAAACGATTGATTTCTTTGGTAATATCGTTAGAGATAAAAACAGAATAGTTATTTGATTGAATTTCGGTCATACAGATAGAATAACAAATATAGCAAAAAACTCAAAGCTAGTTCTACCTATTAACCAAAGGTATTTTACTATATTTGTGTACTAAAATACTATTATGTTATCATTCGACAATACCGAAATTTCTTTTTCAGGAAAAACGAATAAAGACCTCAATCGTTCGTACTGGCTTTTCAAAATGGTTTCGAATAAAACCTTTGTTAAGATTGGAAAATCGCTGACAACCTTTGCAATTAATATGCATCTGCCTATCAAAGGAATAATTAAAGCTACTATCTTCAAACAATTTTGTGGCGGTGAAACTATAGAGGAATGTGATAAGGCAATTAAAGAATTAGGAAAATTTAATATCGGAACAATTTTAGATTACTCAGTAGAAGGAAAAGAATCAGAAAATGATTTTGATGCATGTGCAACCGAAACAATTGCAACCATTGCAAAAGCAAAGAACGACAATCATATTCCATTTTGTGTATTTAAAGTAACAGGCTTGGCTCGCTTTGAACTTTTAGAAAAAGTTACTTCTAAAAAGGCATTGAATTCTCAAGAATCGATGGAGTACGAACGCATTAAAAATCGTGTAAATGCAATTTGCAAAGCCGCATACGATGCAGGAATTCCTATTTTTATTGATGCGGAAGAAAGTTGGATTCAGGAAGCAATTGATATGATGGCAAATCAAATGATGATTGCATATAACAAAAACAAAGTCATTGTCTACAATACTTATCAATTGTATCGTAAAGACCGCTTGGCTTATTTAAAAATGTCATTTGAAACAGCAAAACAATCAACTTATTTTTTAGGCGCAAAGCTTGTTCGTGGTGCGTATATGGAGAAAGAACGTAAACGAGCTGAAGAAAATAATTATCCATCTCCTATTCAGGATACAAAAGAGGCTACCGACAGAGATTATGATGCAGCACTAGAATTTTGCGCTGAAAACATTGATAGAATTGCCATTTGTGCAGGAACACATAATGAAACTAGCTCGATGAAACTTGCAGAGTTAATGCAGAAAAAAAATATTCCAGCAAATACAAAAAATATTTTTTTCTCACAATTGCTTGGAATGAGCGACCACATTAGCTTCAACCTAGCAAATGAAAAATACAATGTTGCTAAATATGTTCCTTATGGACCGGTAAATGAAGTGTTACCTTATTTGATTCGCAGAGCACAAGAAAACACCTCTGTAAAAGGGCAAACAGGAAGAGAACTGAGTTTAATTATGAAAGAGAAAGAAAGAAGAAAGACTGCACTACGAATTACGAATTAAAACGAATTTACAGACCTGCCTACCGCAGGCAGGTCTGTGGTTGCTAAAATTAGTTTTAAAACTAATGTGTAATATTATTTATGAATGAAACACTACTCCATATATTTCATCTGCGCTCTTCTTTTTACAGCTGTATTTACAGGCTGTATCAACTATAAAAAATTACTTACCGATGAAGTTGTCTTGAAAGATGGCAACTCACAAACAGGAACTATTCTGCAATGCGATTCAACAAATTTAAAAATTGAAAAAATTGATGAGTCAATAAGCATCATTCCTTGGACAACCATTGATACCGTTCAAGGAAAAAAATTAAAAACAGTTTTTGTCGGAATGAATTTAGGATATTACAACACACCTTATTTTTCTGTTTTTAGAAACGAACCATTTGTTGGACAAGCATTAGGAATGCAATTTAAGGTCGGTTTGGCATTAAGAGGCAATAAATTATTTTACACCCATCTCACCTACTCTCCTGCCAAACCCTATTCCATTTCAAAATTTGGTTTTGGGTATCAAAAATACATTGGGAAAAACACCTATCTGAAAAAAAATAGTTTTTTCTGGGGCTCCGAATTTAATTTTATGAGTGTGAAGTATAATAATGGAACACAAACTACACTTGAACCTTATAGTGGATTTGAAAGAAAAATAAATGAACGTATTCGATTGCATTTCAAATTTGGTTTACAATTTAATATCGCTAATAAAAATAATCAGACTGGTGTCAACTTTACAATCGGTGTCCACTTCTTGAAAAAAGATTTTAAGAAACAATATGAGACATTAAACAAAGAACATAAGATGTACAGAAATTGAAAAAAAGTATAGTTTACATATCTCTTTTATTTGGACTAAGTTCTTCTGCACAAAACGGCAATTTAGTATTTAATGATACTCTTTTGCACAACCTTACCATTGAAACAGCCTTACCCGATTGGTTTTCAACATTGGATCAAAATTTTCAATTGAATTTGACTGACCCAATATTATATCCAGAAATATATTACAAATGCAATGTTACTTGGGATGGTATTTTACTAAATGATTGCGGATTTAGAGAAAAAGGAAATGCATCTAATTCCATCACCACTTTTGGAAAGAAAAAACCTTTAAAAATTTCTTTTAGTGAATTTGTAAACCAAAAATTAGATGGTTTACAAAAAATAAATCTAAACAATTTTACTAACGACCCATCATTATTGCACGATGTGATTTGTTTTAAAACCCTTAGAGATGCCGGCATTGTTGCTCCAAGAACATCCTTTACAAAAGTTTGGGTGAATGGAGAATACATTGGACTGTATTTAGCGATAGAAAACATTGATAAAACTTTTTTGAAATTTGCTTATGGAGGCGCGTCTAACGATGGTAACTTATATAAAACAGACAGAGGCGCATCGGTTTCATTGGGTTGGCTAGGAACTGAATCTCAAGGCTACAAGGATCAAGGATT
>JAYVZC010000353.1:0-3182 GCA_043783695.1 Bacteroidota bacterium | reverse complement strand
AAAAGTAAAGGTGGTTATACAGGTGATGTTGTTGAGATGAAAATTCAAAATCTGACCAATAAGAAATTAGATTTAAGATTGGAAGCAGGCAGAAGGTTGGATTCAAAGCATCAGAACGAACAGGATATTTTGGTGACAAAAGAACAAGAGGTTTTTGTGAATGCGAATCAAGTGAAAAGTGTAAATGTATTTGGAATGTGTTGTCAGGCGCATAATAGTTCACCGGGTGAAAAGCACGAGTATACTGTGGGGCATATTGCAGATAGTAGTTTGGTAAAACTCGCAATGTTTATTGATAAAAATAAATATTATACAAATTCTTCTGCACAACAATCGGTTTGGGTAGTTTCCGATGATAATTCCATTGGTTGTATAAATGATGATGATAAAGATGTAAAAAATAATTTGAGAACTTTTGTTTCTCAATTAACAGGAAAACTGATTCCGCTCTATGATGTAACCTATCAAAGTGGAAACGATGGAAGTGCAATGGGTAGAGCAGTTCGAATTGAAGGAGTGTTTGATTATTCACTAACAACCACTTGTCATGCAACAATGGCAATTTATAACGAGAGTGGAGAAATGGTGCAACTTATCTTTAAAGATTTAGAAAGTGATAAAGGAGAGTACAACCATTATTATATTTTTAGAACAAAGGATTTACCACAAGGTGAATATTATGCAAGAGTGGAAGCAAATGGAGTATTGCAAAAAGAAATGAAAATAGAATTTTAATTTGACATTACTGCACCAATTCGCACTTCGACTACGCTTCGCCTGACGCAGTATTAGCTTGACATATTGTAAAAATATTTGTTTTGTTTAGAGAGAGAAAGAAGCGAAGTCGGCACATTTGACTTTGCTTCTTTTGTTTTTTACTTTCCGAAATATTCGTCAAATGAAAAAGTTTCTTTTAAGCGAATTCCTTTATCAGTATTTTGAACTGTACAGCATTGATTAACTGAATCGTGCTCAAAGAATAACACAAATTCTTCATCGGCTGCTTGTTTCAATAATTTTTCTTTTTCGGTTAGAGTAAGAAGTGGACGAGTATCATACCCCATAATATAAGGCAATGGAATGTGTCCAATTGATGGGATTAAATCAGCCATAAAAACAATTGTTTTCCCTTTATAATTAATTTTTGGTAGCATCATCGCATCTGTATGTCCATGCATATATAAAAGTGAAATATTTTCTCCCAATTGTTTACTATTTTCTCCATCAATTAATTGCAACTGTCCGCTTTCTTGTATTGGGAAAATATTTTCTTTTATGAAACTATTTTTTTCTCTGCTGTTTGGTTTGGTTGCCCATTCCCAGTGTTCTGTATTGCTCCAATAAGTTGCATTTTTAAATGTTGTTTCAAATCCGGTTTTTTCTTGGTTATGTTTTATGCTTCCTCCACAATGATCGAAATGCAAATGTGTTAAAAACATATCTGTAATATCATCAGAATTAAAACCTGCTATTTTCAATGAGTTTTCCAGTGTCTCATTTCCATTTAAAAAGTAATGACTATAGAATTTCGCATCTTGTTTATTGCCAATTCCATTATCTACTAATATCAAACGATTTCCATCTTCAATTAATAAACAGCGCATTGCCCAATTGCACAAATTGTTTTCATCTGCCGGATTTGTTTTGTTCCACAATAATTTTGGCACAACGCCAAACATAGCACCACCATCTAATTTAAAATTTCCTGTATGTATTACGTGTAGCTTCATGGTACGAATTACGAATTTTTATGAACCGGCCGGTAGGCAGGCAGGTTTACGAATCTATGTGTGATAGGAACGCAGACCTGCCTACCGGCAGGCAGGTTTATTATGATTATTAAGATAAAAAATGATTTATGATTTTGTTATGTTTGAAAATTATCTGTGCTTATTCTGTGTAATCTGTGGTTAATGTTCTGTGTTTTTTATAGCACAACCACTGTATTTTTTATCGTTTAACTGCACTTGTGCGGAGTAGTCGTATTGTTTATCAATAGCTCCATTGCATTTTTCTTTTTTTATAGTAATGTTGATTTTGTTTTCTCCATCTGAAGATTTATAAATTGTTAATCCATTGCTTATTTCGGGTTTTGCATAAATAAAATGGGTTGTTTTTTGCTCCATTGGATTATAAAAATCGATTAAGTCTTCCATTTCGGAAATTTGAATTTGCCAAAAAGGTTCCGTTCCTGTACACCAATAATCAGATTGAATACAGGTATTTTTAGAGTTTTTTTGTTCTGCCTTAATATTATCTGAAAAAAGTATTGAGTTCGGGTCATTAGGGTCTAAGCTAGCATTCATTTCAATATATATTGCTTCATCGGAATATGCATTTGGTAAAATAAGGTTGTAAAGCGAATCAATTACCCCTGTGTTTTTTAATACAAACAACTGTCCGCTTTCACAATCTAAAAAATTAGATTGATGAGCTCGGTACAATCCATAAAATTGTTTTATTTCTGGTTTGGTTTCTCTTCCAATTTTAATACTATCCAATTGCATGGAAGTATTGTTTTCAGGATTTGTGTTCACATTGCAAGCCAATAAAAATAGAATTGGAGCAATTAAAAGGGTGTTTTTTTTCATTTGGTTAATTGTAGTTGGGTGTAAACTTTGTAAACACTTCGACTCCGCTCAGTGCATTCCCACACTTGCGGAATCAATTTGAGCGGAGTCGAAGTGTTTGTTTGTAGAACTACTTAAATTCTAATACTTACTTTTCCAATTTTTGTATTCTGTAGCATCTATTTGTTTCAACGCTGCTTTTATAGCTCCCGCCCAGTAGTTACGCATCCCAATTCCCATAGCTTTAGCACTGATTTTTTCACAAATCAACACTTTTTTATGTTGCAATATCGAAAAAAGTAACGTAGAAATCAGCCATTTGAGTTCCTTTGTTAAAATTCTCAATAATAAAGGATAGTCCTATACCTTCTTTTTTAACATCCGGAGTATATTTTTTCACCATTCCATCAATTTCTGTTCTTTCTATTTTTCCTTCATTGTAAACCATGCAAGCATCCACATCAATTTTGCTATTTAATTCGTTTACTGATTTCATATCATAAATAACATTGTCTTTACGGAAAGATTTTCTAAAATCGAAATGTTGAGGCTCATTTGCTATCAAAGTATTCCAACCCGGAATCCATTTTGTTTTCATATCTGAACCAGTTG